>JAPPIY010000236.1 GCA_026914095.1 Oligoflexia bacterium | reverse complement strand
GCCTGGGATAGGATTCTTTCTTTAAAAACTCTTCGGTAAAGCGGCAGATATTTCCATTAAAAGCCCCGCAAAGCCCTCTATCGCTTGTCATCACAACAATTAAAACTCTTTTTAACTCTTCCTTTGTTTTCTGTTCAAAAAAAGGGTGTGTGATTTTTTGGCTGAGGATCACATCTCTTAAAAGCTCTTCTAAGTTATGGGCATAGCCTCTCAAATTTAAGATACAGCTTTGAGCTGAGCGCAGTCTTGCTGTTGAAACCATTTTCATGGCCTTAGTCATCTGTCCTGTGTTTTTAACACTGCCTATTCTGGTTTTAATTTCTTTCAGGCTTGACATGTTCTAACCCACTGATAAATAAAACTCAACCTAGCAATCATTCACTTTTAAACACCGATTTAAACTCTTGAATGATGTCCTCCAGCTGTTTTTCCAATTCCGCGCTCAATTTTTTCTCTTTTTTCAAAGTTTCTAAAATTTGAGAGTATCGGGACCGGACAAACTCTAAAAATTGTTTTTCAAAATCCAGCGCTTGACGGGTTTTTACAGAATCCAAATGCCCTTTAGCCGCAGTAAAAATAGAAAGAATCTGCTCTTCCACTGGCAAAGGACTGCTTTCTTTTTGCTTTAAAACCTCCACCAACCGCTCTCCGCGAGCCAGCTGTTTTTTAGAAGTTTCATCTAAGTCTCCCGCAAAGGCGGAAAAAGATTCCAAAGCCCTAAACTGAGCCAAATCCAGCTTTAAAGTTCCCGCCACCTGCCTCATTCCTTTAATTTGAGCAGCCCCTCCCACACGAGAGACTGATTTTCCCACATTAACCGCCGGTCTTATATTTTTATAAAATAGGTCTGCTTCCAAAAAGATCTGACCGTCTGTGATAGAAATCACATTGGTTGGAATATAGGCAGAAATATCTCCCGCCTGCGTTTCTACAATAGGCAAAGCGGTTAAAGAGCCTCCTCCTTTAGAGGAGTGCATTTTAGCAGATCTCTCTAAGAGCCGAGAGTGAATATAAAAAACATCTCCCGGAAAGGCCTCCCTGCCCGGCGGCCTTCTTAAAAGCAAAGACAACTGCCGATAAGCTTGAGCCTGCTTTGTCAGATCATCATAGATAATAAGAGCATGCTCCCCTCTATCTCTAAAATATTCCGCCATAGTAACTCCGCTGTAAGGAGCTAAAAACTGAAGAGGAGCGGGATCAGAAGCTGTGGCTGAAATCACAGTGGTGTATTCCATAGCTCCTGTCTTTCTCAATTTCTCTATCACCCCGGCCACAGTGGATCGCTTTTGTCCAATAGCAACATAAAAACACCGGACTCCCTGTCCCTGTTGATTGATAATGCTGTCTATGGCGATGGCCGTCTTGCCCGTTTGTCTGTCTCCAATAATAAGTTCCCTTTGCCCTCGCCCAATAGGGATCATAGAATCAATGGCTTTAATCCCTGTTTGAAGAGGCTCACTCACTGGCTCTCTGGAAATAATCCCTGGGGCAATTTGTTCTAAGGGATTAAATTTTTCAGCTTTAATCTCTCCTAAGCCGTCTAAAGGCTGGCCTAGAGTGTCCACCACTCGCCCTAAAAGAGCCTCGCCCACGGGGACTTGAATGATCTGTTCCGTTCGGAAGACCTTATCCCCCTCTTTCACCTCTCTTTCTGATCCCAAAAGCGCCAAACTCACACTGTCTTGCTCCAAGTTTAAAGCCAAAGCCTTAGCCCCGCCCTCAAAAGAAACAATTTCAGACATCATGACATTTTTTAAACCATAAGCTCGGCAAACTCCATCCCCTACAGAAACCACCTGCCCCCATTCGGAAAGCTCCAAAGACTTTTCATAGTTTTGAATTTGTTTTTGCAAGAGATGACGAATCTCATCCGCCTGAAACATTATAGACCTCCCAACTTTTCAAAGTTTTTAAGATACTGCTCACTGGCTCCTTTAAAAATATAACCCCCTATATCCACTAAAAAACCAGCTATAAGCTTTTTATCCTCTTTTGGCTCAAGAGCAACCTTTTTCTTAAAAAATTGCCCTAAAAGCCTTTCAATCTCTTCTTTCTCCTCCTTTGCTGGCTGTTGAGGGCTGAAAATCAATCCCCGGCAGACTTTATTTTTTTCATCCAAAAGCTCACGATAAGTTTGGACAATGTCAGGCAAAAGAGAAAACTTTTTATTGTCCAACAAAATAAAAAAGAAATTTTTAAGGAGAAGAGGAGCTGTTTTTAAACTTTCCTCTAAGGCCTTTTTCTTTTCAGAAAAAGGAACACTTAAAGAAAGAAAAAATAGAAAAGTTTTTTTCTCCATAAAAATTTCCGCAAAATTTTTCAAATGGCTTAAAAGCGCTGAGCTGGATTCCAGCTCAAAAAGAGCTTTGGCGTAAATTTCACTTTTTCTTTTTTTCAAAATCTTATCCTCTTAAAAATTCTCCTAACCTATGATGTCAATCGGGTTTGAAATTTTGGGAATTCTATACATGACTTCGCATTGTTCCTTTATTTATTCCATTTTTTAGAGACTTTTTCTATTTCTTTTTATATTTATCCTTATTTATTTTCCAGACAAATCGCTCAAAACTCTTTTATTTTCTGAGTTTAAAAGCTCTTTACGCTAAGTCATGTATAGAATTCCCAAAATTTTAGCTTACTGTTCCGTCTTCCCACAGAAGACAGAACCCCCGCGAAAGCATGCCCTCGTGGAAACACGGGGGCGGGAATCTCCCAAGCCAACTTCAAAACTCAAACCTGATCCTTATAAAAACCCCTTTTCTCATTTTGCTTTTGCAAAAGATTTATAAAGCCAGTCTGCTCCGCTTTTTGAAAATCCTCAAACAAAGCCAGCTGGCTCAAATCCCTTCTTGCGCTTTCCACCAGCTGAGCTTTCCAATAGCTTAAACTCTCCCTTCTTAGCTTTTGTTTTTCTAAATTCAGAAAAAATTCAGAGGTTTTTTTCAGCCTTTCAGAAAACTCTTCCAGCTCCTTCCGCTTTTGCGCCCTAAAACGCTCTCCTTCTGTTTGAGCCTGCTTTTGTATGTTTTTTTCTTTGTTATTTAAGTCTTTCAATTTGCCGTCCCAAAGCTCCTTTTCCTTTTGTTTTTCTCTCTCTAACTTTAAAGCCTGCTCCTCAAAAGCAAAAAAGTCTTTCTGCCTCTTATGAAAAAAGGTCTGCAAGGTTTTTTTAACCAAAAATAAAAATAGAAATAGAAAAATAGAAAAATTAAAAACTTGAATAAAAAGAGCTTTCGGGGAAAATTCAGCGGAAGCCGAATAAGCAAAAAACGGAAAAAATAATATCAGGCTCCAACCTATTTTAAATATACGGCCCGGATTTGAAATTTTAGCTAGGGTCTGTTCAGAATTTCCCCAAAAGCCTGAACTCCCTCTCAGCCGGCCTTCATAAAAACGAGGACAGGAATTTCCAGAAAAAACCTCAAAATTCAAACGGGATAAAAAGAAAGACAAAAACCTCTTCACTTTCGCAAACCTTTAACTTTTAATTTTGCTCAACAGCGCGGATTTTAACTGAGGGATTTCACTTTCTAAAATTTTATTCTGCTCTTGAGCGCTTTCTTTTAATTTTTCCTTTTCCCTCTCCAGCCAAAGTTTTTGATCTTTCTCCAGCTTTAAACTTTCTTCAGAAAATTGTTCCAAAGCTCTGTCTCTCATTTTATTAAAAAGTTGCTGAAACTCTTTGTGAATTTTTTTGGCTTTCTGCTCATAGAGCGCTTGGCTTTTTTGAATCTTCTGTTCTAAGTCTCCGCTTTTTTCCAAGCGTCCTTTTGTGAATTGTCTTCGCTGATTCATCGTGGAAATATAAGGCTGAAACAGCCAATTTTTAGAGACAAGAAAGAGAACAAAAGCCAAAAGCAAATGATAAAAAAAACTGTGATCCAATTCTAAAGTTTGAGCCAGATTGCTTAAAACCTCCATAAAGCCTCTTCCTTTAAGGTAGTTATACGGATCTTACCTATGTTTTTCATCTCATTTCTCATTGCGCCAACAAAAATTAAGGATGGCTCTCTTTTTTCTCGCTCCCCCATTCCCCTTTATCCTAAAAAAAGCAAAAACCTGTCCAAAACCTTAAACCCAATCTCAACTTAAATGATTTATTTTTTATTAGACCGTCTTAAGCTCAAGGTCAATCTGAAATTTTAAGCCTAGGATCCCAATTTGATACAGATCCTGTTTGAAAATTCTGGTTTTAAATCTTTCAGGCTCTTTTTTCAAAAGCTTATAAATGAAAGGAACAAAGCTAAGTCATGTCTATAATTCCCGTATTTTCAGCGTTTTTTCTCTGGGCTAAAGGACAAAATGGCAAACTCAGGTTGAATACTTGTATTTTTGAAAAAAGCCTTTAAAGTTTTTCAATATATTTAAAAAACTCAAGGATTTATCTATGAAAAAGATTTTTAAGAAAACCAAAAAGCCGGCTTTTAGCCACGATAGGTTTTTCAAAGCTTTTTTCTCTGATCCAAAATTAGCTAAAGAATTGCTCCTGCTTGCCTTTTCAAAAGCAGAGCTAAAGGTTTTTAATTTAAGCAAAATAAAAACAGAAAAAGACACTTTTGAAGGAAGAGGAGCTGATCTCATTTTATCTATATCCTTTTAAAAATTATCCGGATAAGAGTCTTAGAATTTTTATCTTGTTGGAGCATAAGAGCCAGTATGACAGATACATGTTTGAGCAGTTTTTAGATTACCAGATTTTACTTAGAAAACACAATATTAAGCAAAAAGGGCAACTCAGCCCATAACTCCACTTCTATTTTATCACGGCAAACAGCTTATGAAGTGGAAAAAGTCTCTTCAGGAAGAGGATTTTAAGGACTTTTTTTCTAAAATACCTGTTGAAATCAGAGGAAATATGTTAAACTTCAAGTTGAAGATAATAGATACAAAAGCCCCAAAGATACGGAAGATTTTTAAGGATAAGAGGTCTAAGGTATGGGGAATAATAAAGCTATTGGATGAGGTTTGGGATATAAAAGAGCCGTCCTCAGAAAAAGTAAGAGCTATAATCAGAGATTACTTTGGAAATATGTTGAGAAGGAAGACAAAAAGAGAAGTGAATGAGATAGTTTTTGGAATAGTGGAGTATTTGAGAGATACGACGGGATTAAAGTGGAGGGAGTGGCAAAAAGCGGAGCAGGGTCTTATAGAAGAGGGAATTTTAAAAGAAGGAGGAATTATGAACATAAGAGAAGTTATTAAAGAAAAAGGCCGTTGGGAAGGACAAAGGGAAGGTATACGAAAAGGCCGTCAAGAAGGCCGTCAAGAAGTTGTTTTAAATATGCTGAAGGAAAAAATGAATATTTCAGTTATATCTAAAGTAACGGGCTTTTCTACAGAAGAGATTAAAAAGCTAAAAAACGGGGCTTAATTATTTTTTCTTTTTGCAGTCTTTTAGACTAGCAGATCAATAAAAAAATCTGGGAGGCTTTTTATGCCTTTTGATCTATTAATTCGCCAGTATAGAAGCTGAAGCTTATCTAATTCATCTGTGCCACCTTTTATCCTGAGTTTGCCTTTCAAAGATCTAAGATCTTCTAACTATCTGATTTTACTATAATTTTTTAGCGTCAAGAAATGTGTTAAGATATACTACAAAAAAAAATAAAAATCCTTGTTTTTTCTCTGGGCTAAAGGGCAAAAGAGCAAACTCAGGAAAAATCCAGCATTTACAACTAGTTAAGTTTTTCTATCTCTTTATTATGGGCAAACTCCAGTATAAATTAAGTTTTAGAGCTGAAAAAACTTAAAAATAACACCTAAACTAAAAATGCAGTAGGGGCTTGGCTTATCTTAAAATTAAAAACTCAAGGGGTTTTAATAGGTTAAGGGCGACTAACTCTTTATCTCAATGGACAAGCTCAGACTTCAGCTTTTCACAATATAGGGCAACCTTATTATTGGGAGGAGTGGAACAGCTTAAACACAAACGGGAAAGCTCTTTAGGGCGGACACAGATACAACAGACCAACGCAAAATGGAAAGCTCTTTAAGACGGACACAAACACGAAAGACTAACATAAAACTTGAGAATCCTTTAAGGCGAACAACAAATACAAAAGGCGGGGGCTTAATTGCGGGGCCAGTGAGCGGGCGAGCTATCGCT
>JAPPIY010000185.1:3913-6127 GCA_026914095.1 Oligoflexia bacterium | reverse complement strand
TGTCCTTCAAAGCTGGGACAAATCAGCTTTCTTATTATTTGAGGCTTTAAGGGGGTGGTTTTTGGCTCTTTTCTTTCATCCTTGTCAATTTTAGATTAAACGAAAAAATGACACAGGGACGGGGACTTAATCAGCTTTATCTTCTTTAAATCCTCTGTTTAAAAGCTCTTTTTCAATTTCTTTACTGTAAGCTTTTATTGAATTTAAAAACTCAAAGTCTGTTTTCATTACTGGAAGAGGCTCAATAGACGATTCTGTAGGTTTTATCCAATGAATACTGATTGTTTTATTGTTTTCAAATATTATTTAAGCTCATAAAAATAATTAAAATTTTTTCTAAAGGTTTTTACTTAGCTCCTTAAAAAAATTTGATTGACCAGGATCAGTCTTTTCTTTTTGAATAATGGCCTGCTTTATTTCTTTTAAGCTTTTATTTTTAAACTGCTCATAAACTTCTATGCTTTTTTTAGATGCGTTTTTTAACCCTTTTCCTGTATCAAGGCTTTTATAATTTCCAAACTTCATTAGAACACTGTCCATTTTATCACTTTGTAAAAGAAAAGGCATTAAACGATCCCTTTGCTCTTGATCTGTCTTGTTTTTTAGCTCTCTATAAAAATAATAAGCTATCAGATCGTCCATATAAAACCATTTCATTTTATCCGCTCCTAGTTTTATAGTTGTCAAAAGCTTTCTTATGGTCCTTGCTTATACCACTGCGACCACTTTCGCGGTTAGAGTCTAAGTAAAGTGTATTTTGAAGTTTAATTAAAAAGCTGTTGAATGGAATTTCACCATTTACTTTTTTATCTTTTTCCCATTTTTCTTTTATAAGAAAATATAACTCTACAGCTTTTTTGTTGTCATAGGGGGACCATCTTACCCTTTTACTCATTATTTACTCCTTGTTTTAGGAAAGAGAGGGCTGGATAAATGAGCCAGCCCTCTCTTCGTTTAACTTTAGCAAACTACTAAGCTTTGTGAGCTAAGCCAAGCGCTAGACAAAGGTCTAAGCTATGTGGGCTGAGCCACGCTAAGCGAAAACCAAGCCACACACGCTGAGCAACGAGGCTTGAGCTTGCCCAGAACTGCCATCAGGCGCAAACTGCTGTTTGGACTATGAAAAGCCCAAATCTTCCCTGCAAGCAAACCTGCTAAGCATAGCAAGAAGCCACACACGCTAGACAAATCTAAGGTGTGCAAACTCCTGCCGCACAAGCCGCACTCGTTCCACCAGCAGTTGATGCCGCCGCAATACCATAGGGAGATACATTACTAAACCCTACACAAGCTTTTTGAGTATCTACCGTTACAAGCCAACAACCTATACCCATAGCATTTGTTGCGTGTGTGTGGACTACCGTAGCTCCTGGTTGTTGCTGTAAGGTCATCGCTATATCAGGAACATTACATGTCGCATAAGGATCAATAGCCACACAAGCCGCAAAGGCTTTTTTTATCTGGTTTATGCTTCCCATAGCAACGTTATTTTTAGCATTCAACTGATACCGTTGATACGCAGGGATAGCCACCGCGGCTAAGACACCGATGATAGCAACCACGACCAATAGTTCTATAAGCGAGAAACCCGCTTGTTTTTTTCCTGCCACGCTCTTTTTGCGCAACATAACTAAACTTATCGGGGATTTTTAAAAAGCCTTGAAAATCAAAGCTTCTTAAATTTATATCAATGCTTAAAGTTTAGCAACAACAATTTTTCAACTAAACTCAATTAGATAATCAAGAACAAACCCTATTGAAAAAAACTGTTCGGTATTCGGCGCTTCGGCGTTTTTTTAATGAAAAACTGGCTTTCAGCCCCCTGCTTTATGGTTTCTTTTTTGCTCTTTACTTTAGATAGAAGTTTTTATCTTTAATTTTTAAAGGTTAAACAAAAGCTTCTACCTTAAAACGGAACAAGCTTCTGGGAAAAAAATTGGCTTTGTCTGGAGCAGATTTAACGAAAGGAGATTTTTATGACAAAAAATAGACAAAACAAAGGGGCTAAAAAGCGAATCTATAATAAGTCAGCCCAACAAAAAATAAACAAAGCAACTAAAAAACACATTAACACCTTAAAAAAAATTCAGAAAACTGAGAACAATAAAAAGCCCTACCCCTTAAAACTCACACAAGACATTGTCTTTAAAAGCTCCTTCTCACGAAACGCAGTGCCAACACCCTCAAATCAAATCCCGCTGACTCTCCCCATCC
>JAPPIY010000185.1:0-3903 GCA_026914095.1 Oligoflexia bacterium | reverse complement strand
CTCCTTCTCACGAAACAAACAAATCCTTACCAATTTTCTTAAAAACTTCCTCCCCCTCCCTGATGAAATCACTCACATCACACTTCTTAACCCAGTAAATAAAAAATCTAACCCCTCAAAACTTCATTCTCATAAGACCCAAGCCTCAAACCAACAACTAGAATTCAAAGAAACCACCCTTTACTCACAACAACTTGATAAAAAACACATCGTCTTAGACCTAAGAGTCAAACTCAAATCAGGAGAAAATATTAATGTTGAAATGCAAACTGTTTTTAAAAAACACTTTCTTAAAAGAGTTCTCTTTTACTGGTCTAAGCTTTACAGCCATGAGCTGGAAAAAGGAGAAACTTATGATAAAATCAACCCCGCCTACTCCCTTATTTTTACCACCTTTCCCGTTTTAGATGATAAAATTAAAGACTTTATGAGTTCTTTTTCTATCAGAAGGGATAGAGCTCCCTATCAATTATTTAATGAGGATTTAAAGATAATAATAGTGGAACTGAGTAAATTAACTAAGTCTTTAAATGAATTGCTTGATTTAAAGGAGAAATGGTGTTATTTTTTAAGAGAGTCTGATCGTCTAACAGAAGAGGAATACAAGTATTTATCAAAAGACAGGGAGATTAAGGTGGCTTTGAAGCATTTTTATAAGTTATCAAAAGATCAAGAGTTATATCAGGAGGCTTTAACTAGAGAAATCAGTGAAGTGGCTTACAGATTAGACAAAGCGGGCTGGTTGGAGGAAGGCATAGAAAAAGGTATGGAAAAAGGCATGGTTCAAGGTGGATTTAACAAGCAAAAAGAGATTGCTTTAAATATGTTGGAGGAAAAAGCGAACATCTCTTTTATTTCTAAAGTGACAGGCTTGTCAAAACCAGAGATCAGTAAATTAAAAAACAGGCAGAATTAAAGACATAGGCTAATCTGGGCTTTTCTTAATTTTTTAACCTGAGTCCGTTGTCTTGACCTGTCAATAGTATCAAGAAAAAAGTTTAATTTTTAACTAAAGAGTATAAAAAAACTTATAGATGAGGGAGCTTTTGGCTGAAAAACTTATAAAGCGGAATGGCGTTGTTGCATATAAAAAGCCTAAAAAATAGGGCTTTTTGTATTTAAAACACCCTTAATTTGTCTTGATTTTATCAAAGCGCAAGAAAATACCAGTAAATTCAATAAGTTAAAGTTTTACATGTATGCAACAACGCCAAGCGGAGCGCCAAACCAAAACCTATAAAAGCCTTTAAATATAAGGGTTTTAGGGGGTTATTATAAAAACAGGGAAGAAATCACAATCTCAACAGCTGGTATTTTCTTTAAATAGTTAGTCGCTACTGAAAAAGCCTTAAGCATTTGAGAGCGCTTGAAATTATATTGATTTGTGGGAGGAAAGTTTGCAGGAAATTAAACCTTAAGGCCAAAACCTTACAATTTTTCCGCCTATCAATCCGCTTTTTTGTTTAAATCCTACATATATCTAAAAAAATACAAATTACCAAAAACCAGACAATTCAGATTTTTTAGCGCTGGCTAATGAGCCGTCCCTGAAAAAATCAAAGAAAGAATTTTCTTATTCAAAAGCTTAAATATTATCCTCCTAAAATCATAAATTTGTAAATAACTTGAATAACTTAAGACTTTTTCAGAGACAGCTAATTAAAGTTTATGAGCCAGAAAAAAGCGGTTGTTTCAAACGCCTGTGAGCGCATAAGTGTTTGCCTCAAAGTTAGTTAATTGCTCCCGCCTATCATTGAATTACAAAATGCGCTAGACTTTTAGCCTATTTTTAATAAGAAATTCTTATCGATAACTCATAAGAGCTGATAAGCGGCCAAATTTAATTTTTCCCTCAAATTATTTTATAGTGATCCATTTAATTGTGCCTATTTTTCATTAAAATCCTTTATTTACAAGGCTTTCAAGCTGTTTTTAGATTCTACTCGATTGCCTTTCCCTGCTTTTTAAAAAGAAAACCTTTATTTATGCGGATTTTAGAGAATTTTTAAAGGTGTTTTGCACAATTAAGTAGGCCATATGAATTATTGTAAGTAAAGGCTTTGAAAGAATCAAAAGAGCAATTACTAGACCGCTAGGAAATCTTTTATTTAATAAAAAATCGGTGTTTAAGCGGATAAATTCCCTAAAATCGGCCTATTTTTCTCAAAATGTCTCAAATTAAGGCTAAACTCATATTTTCCGACAGAAAATTTGACAAAGCCAAAATAAAGAGCCAGACTTTTAAAGTAGTCTGGGCTGTTCTACAAAAGCTAGTGCGTATTCAAGAACAGCTTGGATTGTTAATTTTTCACAAAGGAGAAAAAAATGAACAAAATAAAAGCATTATTGGGAAAGCTCCCGATAAGTTTAGTTATGTTACATTCCAGAAAGAGTGTGGCAAAAAAGAATCAAGCGGGTTTCTCGCTGATTGAACTATTGGTCGTGGTTGCGATCATCGGGGTGCTGGCGGCTGTTGCCATTCCGGCGTATAACAAATACAGAAATGATGCGGCTGCCGCTTCCGCTCAGTCAGAAGCGACAGGGGTTATGAAAGCCTTGCAGGCCTGCCAGCTGACAGATACATTAGCTAACTGTTACATGGCAACAGTAGGGGGGACGCTTTCTAAAGCCTGTACGGTTTCTACTCTTACAGGGGCGGCTACAGCGGCTGGTTGTTATTTGAAACAAGCTACAACTAAAGGTTGCGCTTCGGCTACAGTTGCAGGGGCGGGAGCCACCCTCCAGCATTTCTGTATTGAAATAGACACTTCTACAGGTTTAAGAAATACAGCTACTTCAGTAGCAAACATGAGTTGTGGTATGGCTGGGACTTGCATCTAATGTCAGCGTTTGCGGTTTAGCCTGTGGCTGTTGCGGTTTAGCCCTAGCTTACAGTTTAAACCTGTGGCTGTGTGGCTTAACCCCAGCTTGCCTTCAAGCTTAACGGCCTTTACGGCCTAACAGCAACATAAAGGCAAAAGCCACAACCTAGCAAGACTAAGCTCAAGCAAGTCAAAGCAAAAAAACAAAAGGGTCTCTTTCAAAGAGACTCTTTGTTTTTCTTCAGCTGGCAACAGCCTGTTTGTAGCGCAAGAAGACAAGTTAGAAAAATAAAGGCTTAACCCAGCCAGCAGTTTGTAAAACTTAAACAAGGATCTCTTCCAAGAGGCCCTTTGTTTTGACTTTCAATCTCACTCAAGGCTAAGCTTATACCGATTCTGTTTGATTGTTCCCAACACTACTTTGAGCTGTCATTTCTGCCTGCTTTGTTAATCTTTCCAAAAAAGAAACACAGCTACATAAGCAGAAATCAGCCAACCCCCCCTTAAAGCCTCAAATAATAAGAAAGCTGATTTGTCCCAGCTTGGAAGGACAAAACCCGAAAGCAAGGGCTTTCATTTTAACCAAAAGCCAGCCTTATTTTTTCAACGAAAAAATGTCCAATATCCCGCCAATTCCTCTTCAGTCCTGCCCAGTCCCGCTCCGTCCTGCGAAATCACGAAAATTCACGCACAAAATCACGCACAAATTAACACACAATACCAAGACCATTCCCACTTATAGACCCCATATCACGCATTCCAGTTTTTTAAGCAAATTCAAACCAAAAAATGAAAAATAATTTTATACTTGACTTTTTTGAAAATTGACCTAAACTTATTACTAGCATCCCCCATCCGTTACGACCGATGGGGCACGAGGCGACCCAAAAGGTCGCTTTCGTCTTTTTAAACCAAAGGATATTTTTGCAATATAAACCTTCAAAACCACTTAATACGATTGTTTATGTCGACGGATTAAATCTTCAGTATTCCCTCAAAAAAACTCCTATACCTGGTTAAATGTTAAGGTTCATGACAACTTAAGCCCATTATGATAGGGGTTAAGTTGTTAAAATGACTA
>JAPPIY010000261.1 GCA_026914095.1 Oligoflexia bacterium | reverse complement strand
GGGTACAAAAGCCGTTTTTGTTAAATGATTCTCTTTTTAACAAAACATCAAAATCAGATTGAAATTAAGAATTTTTAGGCAAAACGCCATTGGGCTTAAACTCTATATTTTTTAAATAGTAAAGCATTTCCTTAATACTTTCTCTGGTATCATCTAAAGCCCTGTGCTTATTTTCTTTTTCAAAATTATAACCTTTTTGCTGGGCGATCAGCTTCCAAGCCGTAACATCCAGCATTCTATAGTAAAGTTTTTTATCCAAACGAGGCATATATTTTCTGATAAAGTTTCTATCCTGATAAATGCAATTTCCCGCTATCACCACTTTATCTTCCGAATTAAAATGAGTTTCCAATAAACTTAAAAGATCCTGCTCCACACTGCGCAAAGACTTGCCTTGGGAAATCAGATCATAAAGTCCGGATTTTCGGTGACATTTTTGATTCCAAGAATCCATTTCTTCTAAATATCTGCGCTCCTGTTTAATCACATTTTGATAGGCCTCTAACTCATTGAAATCTTTGTCTGTTATAATAGCCGCCGCTTCAATGATAACATCTGTTTCTGGAGAAAGGCCTGTCATTTCCAAATCAAGCCATAAAACTTTCTCCATTTTAAAATTATTAGGCTCTTTATTTTTATCTGTCTCATTCATAAAAACTAAATATTATTATAGATGTTTTAAAATATATCCTCAATTCTTTTTTTTCTCTCAATTAAGATTTTTAAAGAGAGGGCTTAATCTCCTGTCTTAAGAACCTTCCAGTGTCCATTTATGCCAATTCCTCCGATTCTGGCTAGCCACCCCTCCTTTTTCAGCTTAGAAATCATTGTATTTATTGAATTCCTTGACACTTGAAGTTTCTCAGCCAGCTCAGTTGCGCTTATTTGAGAATTTTTAGCTATCAAAGACAGCACTCTTTCCTCTCTCTGTTTGAGGGCTAGCGAAGAAGGGTCTTGTCTTCTTTCTCAGGAAGATGCCAGTATCCATGTCTGTTAGTTCCTCCAAGTCTGGAGAGCCGCCCCTCCCTTTTCAGCTCAGAAATTATTGCATTTATTTGCCTCATTGATATTTTCATCTTTTCTGCCAGTTCGCCTCTTCTCATTCGAGGGTTTTTAGCCATCAAAGACAGCGCTTCACTCTTTCCGCTCAAACTTACAGAAAATCTCTCATTATGAGCTGTCTGGTCTGCCGGCTCCTTTTTCCACAGGTTAGATAAAGCTTTTCCACCGTTTTTGCCCTGTTGAACATGCTTTAAACCATCGACTTGAATGTTACCTGATTTTCCATATTTTGAATGATTAACATCACCGTCCTCCTGTTCTATGGAAGGGTCTGCCTCCAACATCTCTTCCCTCTCTCCGAAAAAATCTCCCTCTAACGTCTCTCTTCCGTCTGACTCTTTATTAGAGACCTCTCTCATAAATGCCAAAAATTCACTTTCTGTCAATTTTCTTCGCTCAGCCACATCTTCCCCTTGAGACAAACGGATACTATGCACTTTGTCCCATAACACACTCCATTGCCCTTTCAATTCAAAGTAAGTCCGCAGAGGTTTTTCAGGAGCCTCTTCAGGAAAATCGCCTTCTCTTTTCGCCTTAGCCAAATCACGGGTGGAATAAATTTTAAGATCTGCCATAAGCTGAACAAAATCTTTAAGGGGCATAGAATCTTCAAAGCTTTCCCCCTCCTCAAACAGCTCCCCGCAGGATGAAGACTGTTTACCGGCAGAGTAACAAGGACTGGAAAATACAGCTAAAAAGAAGAAAAAACAGAAAAATCTTACCTTTTTCATTCCTGCTCAACATAAAACAAAACGATAAAGAAAAAAAGAAAAATATGATGTTATGAAAAATTTTCCTTCAAAAAATCAGAAATCACATTGATTTTGTTTGAATTTTCGGGAATTATAGACTTAACTTCGCATAAAAGACATAGTTTAATGGGGAATTATATACTTGACTCCCCAAATTTCAAAGTTTTGTGGCTTTTTCTCTGAAAAAAACTACTTTAAGCACTTCAAGCTTTTATCTCTATTCTGCTGAATAGTAAATTCCTTGAAATCCTTATATTTAAAGGCTTTTAGAGCTTTTTTTGGGAGTCAAGTATATAATCCCAGCTTAATGCAAATCCACTAACAAAGCTCCTGGATTGACGATCCCTCTGACTTTTTCATAACTCCAAGAATAATGAGTCAGCTTTAAATATTCTATCGCTTTCCCTTTCACAATTCCCCGGCCTTTTCCCACAATCAATAAAACTTGCTCTTTATCTTTATGCTCTCTAATAAACCGATCCAACAAATCAAAGATCTCATCCTCTTGTTTTCCATGCAAATCAAGAGAGGGAATTGTGTGAAAGCTCATAATTTTTTTACATTCTCTATAGAAGACTCAAAATCCACTTGATATTTTAAATGGCTCATAACAACTTTAAACAGCTTATTCCTGACAATTTTTAATAATGACAAATCAGATTTTCGGCTAACTTAAAGCGCCATGAGTCTTTTAAATAATCAGCAGATAAATTCAGTTAGCCAATGTTGTTTTAGGGAGCAATTTTTCCACCCAAAGCCTCTCCCCTGTTAAATCAAATCCAATAGACTCAGCGCCAGCCGCTATAGATTCAAAAAACATTTTTGCCTCATACAGGCTTTCTTGATACTGATCGGTCCCATAAATAGAGCTTTCTATCGCCTCTATAACACTTAATATATCAGCTGTTGTAACAACTTTAGGCAATTTATAGACATCAATGCCCACACCAACAGCAGGGGAAAAACCCACAAAGTCATGAGTTAAAAGTATCTTTTTTCCATCTTTAAAATTCACTTGTAAAAAGTTCTGGCCCTTATAGTCTTTTCTTTCCAATACTTTTTTAACATCTTCTAAATCAAAAGACAGCGTCTTTCTATCATAATTTTGAAAAAGAGTGATTTTATTATATTCTCTTTCCACATCTAAAATAGAAAGTTTATTAGAGTCTGACAAAAAAGCCTCTATAATAGTTTTTGTGTCATCTTTTGGAATGGGAAAGCTGGGATTGGTGTTTTCTTCTTTCATTTTTTATCCTTTCGTAAAAACATCTAATTCATTTATCGTCTGATTTTATAAAAAACTTAAGCCTTTTACGAAAAAATGATTAAAATTTAAGCTCTAAAAAAATAAACTTTAGTATTCCCTGCAATTATCCGAAAATAACTCTTTCTGTTGAATTTTAGGAGCCAATAAGAAAAGGTTTCAAAACTCTAAAATAGGGAATTATACGCTTGACACCGCATAAATTTTCTAATGGCCTTTAAATAAAGGTTTTTAGGAGATTATTAAGAGTCAGGAAAAATTGAAAGTTTTAAGCTCTATGAATTCATGAAGAAGTTTGCCTCAAAGAGAGAAGCGATCCGGTTTTTTGAGAAGTCCCGTTGGTCAAAGGTGTCACTTGCCTGCGTTGCCAATCAAAAAGAATAGCTGAGAGAAACAACCGACTTGGCGTTTATCAACATTTTGCAGATTTTATTTTTTCATAGTAGCTAAGGCTAAAAACTCTTTATTCATAGCTTCATTTTAAAAATGATTATGCTGTGTCAAGCGTATAATTCCCTCAAAACTTATGGTTTCTTTGATTTATATGACTGAAGCGCTTATGAGACAAATCCCAGTTTTGCATGAAAAAACTTGCTTTTCTCAATAAAACGAAAGATAATATGAAATATGATTGTCAGGCGATGGCTAGCCCCTTTAGTTCCCAATAAGGAACAAATTGAAAATATGTTTGAAAAAGACGATTTAGAATATTTTGAAGAAAACTTCCCTCCCGGCGCAAAAATAAATAAACACAGACACCCCTTTGATGAAATACGCATGATTGTAAAAGGGGAGATTCTCTACAATGTATCTGGAAATAAAATCCTTTTAAGGCCTGGAGATAAAATTGTTGTTCCCTCCAACACCCTGCATTCCAAAACAGTTCTAAAAGACGAAACCTGCTATTCTATATGCAGTTATGAAGCTCATTGAAATAAATAACTGTCCCTGAAAAAACCATAGCAAAAACTCTCTAACCTTTTCAGAACCAACTAGGTTCTTACTCCGTTATTTCATCTATCACCACACAAGTATCGTGTTCAAATGTATAAGTCTCTATAACGGGTGGTGCAGAAAATCCCTGGTCAACACAAAATTTATCAGCATCATTTCTAGCGCTTATGAGATCTTTTCCACTACCATATGTTAAAGTGCGAACTCCGTTTTGATCTCTTGTACAAAAACATTTCACTATTAGAGCTTTTTCCGTTTTTGAAGAAGGGGGACTTGAATTGCTTGTATCAGCTTCTTCTTGATCTAACTCATTACTTTCTCCTGTTGTTGGTGTTTCATTTTCGACTCTCTTCTTAATGTTGATGTTGTGCTTAGAATCACTACAAGAAATAAAAAACCCCAGCACAAAAACAAGATAAATATAAAGTTTCATAATTCCCTCCTAATGGTTGAATATTTTACAGCTAGTGTACCGCCCCCCCTTCTTGATTGTCAAGCTTTTTTAAATTCCAAAGATGAATTTGCATTACGTCAAAATTTTTCAAGTCTAACATGTGTTTTCTTGTTTATATGGTCGTCCTTAAAAAAATCAGAGAAAATAGTTTTTTCATTCAAAAGCTTGCAAACAAGAGGGAAAATTGAGTTCGGATTTGACCACAATGCGACTGAAAGTCGCTTTGTGGCAAAACGCATGTCCGAAGATTTTTCCTCTTGTTTGCAAGCTTTTGAATGACAGAACCTGCTTTCCTTGCAAATATTTTTCCTTAAAGACCATGGAATTATAAGTAAATTCAAATAGTTAGGACTTTTTCAGGGATAACTCAATACACTAAAAATCCAAATCGGAGCCATATTTCAGATAGACAGCATTCAAAATATATCTTAAAATTGCTCAGTGTCTTTAAAAAAAGTTTTTGTTGTGGAAGGCTTAAGAACTCCCTTTGTAAAAGCAGGAAAAGAGTTCGCAGACCTTCACCCTAAAATTCTAGCTACAGCCAACTTAAAAGAATTTTTATACAAAATGGATTTTAAAGGGGATGAAGTGGAAGAAGTCCTGCTAGGCAACAGCTCTATCTTAACAGATGCCCCTAATATAGCCCGAGTGGTAACTCTTCAAGCCGGCCTTCATGAAAAAACTTCAGCAACAACAGTGGTTAAAAATTGCGCCTCCTCTATGGAAAGTTTTGTAATCGGTCTAAATAAAATTCAAACTGGCCTGTATCAAAGCCTAATAACAGGGGGAGTGGAAAATATGTCCTACATTCCCTTTTTTCTCCCTTACAAGTTCAGCAAAAAAATTAAAAAAATCATCACAGCAAAAAAACTGACAGACAAATGGAAAGCGGTTTTAGCCTTCAAAAAAACAGATTTCAAGCTAATTCATCCCTTATTTGAGCTGTTAAAAGATCCTTTCACTGGCTATTCTATGGGAGAAACAGCTGAGCTGTTGGCCAGGGAGTTTGATATCAGCCGAGAATCTCAAGATGAATTTGCCTTTAACAGCCACAAAAAAGCCCAACAGGCTAAAGACAAATTAAAAGAAGAGCTTTTTCCCTTTTGGACAGAAGAGCAAATGATTGACACAGATAAAGGAGTTAAAGCTCAGCTTTCTAAAAACAAACTGGCTAAAATGCCTCCTTTTTTTGATAAAAAATATGGAACTGTCACCATTGCCAATTCCTGCCCGGTGAATGACGGCTCCGCCCTGCTTCTCATGATGTCTGAAGACAAAATGAAAACCATGGGCTTAAAGCCCCTTGTTTCTATAAAGAGCGCTCATTTTATAGGTTTAGATCCCAAACGAATGGGATTAGGGCCTGTCTATGCGGGATCAATGGCTTTAAAAAAAGCAGGCCTCAATCTAAAAGATATAGGACTGATTGAAATTAATGAAGCTTTTGCAAGTCAGGTTTTAGCTTGTTTAAAGGCTTTTTCCTCCCAAAAGTTCTGTGAGGAAAAACTGAATTTAAACCAGCCCTTGGGAGAAATTGATCCTGATAAATTAAATGTCAATGGCGGCGCTATTGCCATTGGACATCCCATCTCCGCCACAGGCGCAAGATTGATTTTAACTCTGGCAAAAGAAATGAAAAGACGACAAGTTCAATTTGGTTTAACAGCTCTTTGTA
>JAPPIY010000328.1:5595-6185 GCA_026914095.1 Oligoflexia bacterium | reverse complement strand
ATTTAGCGCAGTCTATTGTGAAAGCGAATGGAGGAAAAATAGAGCTTCTGCCTTGCAAAGAGGGTGGAGCTAAAGCCACCGTTTACTTGCCTTTAGACTGCTTTTTAAAACAACATTGATTTTTAAACTGTTTTCAAATCATTAAAACTAAACTCATCCGACTTTTGGCTTATATGGATCCTGTTTAAAAATTCGGGAATTATATATACTAATCCTGTTTGAGTTTTCCACCCTTTTGTCACTCCCGCGCAAGCGGGAGTCTAGTCGGAACCTGAAAATCTAAACAGGATCACTATATATGGTTAAAAAATTATTGTGTCATAGTGAGGCTGTAAATAGGAGGTAATATAAAAAACCCAATACTGTTAATCAGTTATGAGTTTATGAAAAAGTTTAATACAGGTAAATGTTTAGAAAAAATCTACTATTTGCAAGAAAGGATGAATTTTATATCAGATCGTGTTCATGCTGAAGATTACAATTTAAACTGCCTGATTATTGTTTGCTTTTAGCCGATAGAAGTCTGACAAAGCTCTCAGGCGCCTCTTTCATTGTAGATAAAAATTTTGTCAAAGGAGCGGATAAAAGCC
>JAPPIY010000328.1:0-5585 GCA_026914095.1 Oligoflexia bacterium | reverse complement strand
AAATTGAGCTTTCAGAACCTCATGGGAAGGGAGCTGAGCCAAAGTTTTAACTTCAGCTTGGCTTAAAGATCTGTCCTCTAAAACCGCCCCTTTAATTTTAAAAACTTCATGCTCTTCAGCCAATTCATCAATAATTTTAGCCACTTTAGCCACATCATCAAAAGCCAAAACAAAAGCATTAGGCCCTTTCATAAAAGGAGAGTAGGTTTTTTTCAGCATTTCGTTATCTTCCATAGCCCTTAAAGACAAAGTATTCCTAATGACTTGAATATTTCCTTTGTTTTGCTTTAAGTTTTTTCTGAGCGCTGTCATTTGCTCCACATTTAAGCCTATGCAATTCACTAAAAATGAAGCTTTTGACTTGGAAAGGCTATCAGCCAACTGACTCACTTGAGCTTTTTTTGTCTCACGATTTAACATATTTAAGATAATTCCTTTTGTATGAAAAAATTGATATAATTAGCCAAGGCTAATTGGACACAATTTATATTGATCCTATTTGAAAATACAGTAAGGTTTGTTCTGTTTCCCCCTAGAAGACGAAACTCCCGCGAAAGCATGCCTTCGCGAAAACAGAGATGGAAATTTGCAGAAAAAACTTTAAAATTCAAACAGGATTGGCATAACATATCAAGATAACTCCTTTTGAGTGGCTTGAACTGGATTTAACCCGACCCCTGGCCCCATAGTAGAAGAAAGAGAGAGAGTTCTTATATACACTCCCTTGCTTGATTTCGGTTTGAGCTTTACAAGCTCCTCTATTAAACTGATATAATTTTCTTTCAACTTTTCAAAACCCATAGATTTTTTCCCAATGGAGCTGTGAATTAGACTGTTTTTATCAACACGAAAGCTGGCTTTTCCTTTTTTTTCTGATTCCACTGCCGGGCCAATGCGCTGGGTTACAGCTCCTGTTTTTGGACTGGGCATCAAACCCTTAGGGCCTAAAATTTTAGCCACTTTAGCCACTAAAGGCATCATATCAGGAACAGCCAAAACTCTATCAAACTCCAGCCAGCCCGATTTGATTTTTTCAATCAAGTCTTCCGCTCCCACAAAGTCAGCCCCCGCTTTTTTAGCCTCTTCCTCTTTTTCCGCCTTAGCGAAAACCACAACCCGAATGTTTTTTCCCAAACCATGAGGCAGACTAACCGCTCCACGAACCTGCTGATCCGCCTGCTTGGAGTCTACACCCAATTTAACAGCTATATCTATAGATTCATCAAAGCCCGCCGTTGCGGTTTCTATAGCCAGCTTTAAACCTTGATCCAGATCATAAAGCTGTTCTCTTTTTACTTTTTCTAAACTTTTTTTATACCTTTTATTTGCCATTATCTTCCTTCAAATTGTTAGCTCCTTTTATTTGCCCTCATCTTCCTTTAAATTGTTAGCTCCTTTTATTTACCCTCATCTTCCTTCAAATTAGACTTCTTACATCTAATTTTCATTTCTTTTTCAACCTTATACCAATTGTGTTTGAGTTTTTACCCCAAATGTCATTCCCGCGCAAGCGGGAATCTCCAGAAAAAAACCTCAAAACTCACACGAGATCAACATAAAATAAGTTTTTAGCCTATTTCCAACCCCATACTGACAGCTGTCCCGCGAACTTGAGATTTCGCGGATTCCAAGTCCAAACAATTTAAGTCAGGCAGTTTGATTTTAGCAATTTCCTCAATTTGAGCGGAGCTCACCTTTCCCACCTTGTCTTTTTGAGGCATTTTAGAGCCGCTTTTCAGTTTCAAAGCCTTTTTTAACAAAACAGAGACAGGAGCTGTTTTTGTCACAAAGGAAAAAGACCGATCTTGATAAACCGTGATAATAACAGGGACAATGGTGTCCCCCGCTTTTTGAGTTTTCGCGTTAAACTGCTTGCAAAAATCCATAATATTAACCCCCTGCTGTCCCAAAGCTGGCCCCACAGGAGGAGAGGGATTTGCCTTCCCTGCTGGAATTTGAAGTTTAATGTATCCTTGAACTTTTTTAGCCATTTTGCGCCTCCTTTTGCTAGTTTTCTCTATGCACCTGTGAAAAATCAAACTCAACGGGGGTGGGTCTTCCAAAAATACTAACCGAAACTTTCACTCTCCCTTTCTCTTGGTTCACCTCTTCCACCGTTCCATTAAAATTTTTAAAAGGCCCATCAATTACTAACACAGCCTCTCCTTCTGAAAAAGTAATTTGAGCCTGTGGGTTGGCTGAACTCTCTTCTATCTGCTGATCAATGACCTTCAACTGTTCAGAGGGAACTTCTATTGGCTTAAAACGCCCTCCAACAAAATGACTGACATTTGTTATGCTCTTAATTAAATAAGACAGCTCATCACTCAATTTCATTTTAACAAAAATATAGCCGGGGTAAATCTTTTTAGAGCGAGTGACTTTTTTCCCTTTTACAATTTGAATCACCTCTTTTTCAGGAATAAGCACTTCTCCAATCTTGTCCTTTAGATTTTTAGTTTTTATCAAATCCTCAATCATTTGTTTGGCTCTTGCCTCACAATTGGTTTTTGTCTTTAACACATACCATTTTAAATCTTCCATTTCTATTTCCTCTTTATTTTACAAAATGACTTTATTTAACGATGTCTTTTTCCTATCAATTATTTTTAAAGAAATTGCAAGAATTTTTAGAAATTATATTTTTCATTTTCTTCCCATTTTCCTTATTTTGTTCCATTTTCTTAGCTTTTTCAGTTTTTTCACCTCTATTTTACACTCCCGCCATTTTCCCCAGAAACTTTTTTATTTCTTGGCCTTAAAGTCTTCATGGAAAGTCAAATATTAAAGAGTTCCCAAATATTCCCGTATTATTTTCATTCTGCCTGAGAGAAAACCCCACTCTTTAAGGTTTTTTTGAAGGTTTTCAATCGGAATA
Organism: Oligoflexia bacterium; assembly: GCA_026914095.1. Taxonomy (GTDB): domain Bacteria; phylum Bdellovibrionota; class Bdellovibrionia; order Bdellovibrionales; family UBA1609; genus JACOND01. The sequence goes on along the minus strand of JAPPIY010000328.1, from coordinate 2,707 downwards.
TTTGTGGCCTCCTTAATATATAGCACTCCTGTTTAGGTTTTCCAGTCTGACTTGCTTAGCCTTCCCCCAGAAGGCTAAGCTCCCGCAAAGCTTGTCCTCGCGAAAGCGGGGAGCGGGAATCTCTAACTAAAACAGAAAAACTCAAACCTGATCACTATCCGCTTTTTCTAAAAGTCACTCCATAAAAAATCTCACACCCGTCCCAGCCAGTAAATCAAAAACTCCCAAAACCACACCAGAAACAATTAAAATCACCGATACCAAAATTGTCATAGAATAAAGCTCTTTTTTTCCAACCCAAACAACCTTGCGCACTTCTGTAACCACCTCATCCGCCAGTTTTTGATACGATTTGTTAAGCTGAAAAAACACAAAAGAGCCTACACCAGCTAAAATAGGCGCCCCATGGCGAAAAATATCCATGCTGTAAAAATTGGCAAAAAAGCCAAAAGCCACAGACAAAGTCTCAAAAATCACACGAGCGACAAAAGCGATCAAAAAAGACAGAACAATAAAACTGACCGTTACAATCTTCAAATTTTCTGCTTTAACCATAAAAAGCCTCTTTATTTAATCTATAATGATTTGGTTTGAATTGTTATTCTAACTTGTCCCGTCCCCCCCAGAAGACAGAACTCCCGCAAAAGCGGGGGCAGGAATCTCCAAAACTCAAACCCAATCGGCATATATCGATCTTATTTTTTATTCCATCTTCTCCCCACTCTCACAAAAGCCTCGCCCTCATAGAGACGGAGGCGGACAGCGGAAATCTCACTAAAAGACCAAAACTCAAACAAAATCAGTCTAGCAAAACTCTTTCTTACCGAATACAGCTTTGCAAAGTCAAGCAAGATTTTAAAAAGTCCTTCAAAATTAAAAGATATTGCCAGCCTTAAAAATGATAGATAAAGCGCGCAAAATCCTGATAATGAGGGATCAAGTGTCAAATATTCATTTATGAAGTTAAAAAAGAAAGAATCAAAATTTTTAAAAAGCAGGGAAAGGCAATCAGGTAAAAACAGCTTGAAAGCCTTGTAAATAAAGAGTTTTAATGAAAAATAAGCACAATTAAGTAGACCACTATGTAATTTCAAGTGGATTTCAAATATTTAAGACTTTTTCAATTCCAACTATCTAATAAACGCCCTGAATCCATAAAAAAGCCATAAATTTGACTATACTTTCATTTTAAGACTTGATTTATGCAGTTTCAAGCCCACAATTCCTTTTTTTTAAAATAAATTCAAGAAGAAGAAGAAGAAGAAGACCGATATTTTTTTAAAGAGTGAAAAAACTCGGATAATAACAAAACACAAAATAAGGAGGTGTTTATGAACAAAATCATATTATTATTCAGCCTAATTTTCAGCAGTTATAGCTTTTCAATTGCCCCTGGGATTGATCTTGAGAAGATGAACAGTCTAGAGGAAGTACTCAAACGAAATGTAAGAGATTTGAAAAGAGATGTAAAAAAGTTAAAGGAAAATATGAAAAACACTAATGGGGAAACATTACACAAATTCAAAGAGATTGATAAAGCGCTTAAAGAATTAAAAATAGAAATAGCCAATTTATCAAAACAAATGAACAGTGTAAAACAAAGCCTAAATTCTGTAGTAACACCAATTCGTAACCCAAGAGCAAGAGCACTTTCCCAGTGAAAAACAGAAGTGAGTCTAAATTGACAAGAAGCCTACCCGATCCTGTTTGAATTTTGAGGGTTTAGCTGAATTTCTTCTATTGAGAAGAATGACCGGCTCAACTGAAAAACTCAAACAAGATCGGTATAAGCGATATGATACAAAAAACATTTGATTTTACGACAATCCACATCTAAATATAAGGCTATGGAGCTGTTTTTTATATCCTCCCCCATTGGCCTTTTAGAGGTTCTGATAAAAGAAAATAAATTATACTCCCTTTCACGAGCGCAAAAGAACAATTTGAAAGCAAAATTGAATAGCAAAAAATTAAATTATAAGCCTGTTTTAAACAAAAACCTTTCTTATCTAGTGGATGAAAAAGATTTTTCAATTCTAAAACAGCAAAAACAATCCGTTTTGGCAAAAAAAATAAAGCAACAACTCAGCCTGTATTTTGAGGGAAGGCTAAAAAAATTTAAAATCCCCATTTACAATAGAGGCGCTGACTTTCAAAAAAAAGTATGGCAGGCTTTGCAGGAAATCCCATGGGGTCATACTAAAAGATACAGCCAAATCGCAAAAGAGCTGAAAAAGCCAAAAGCTTATAGGGCTGTGGGAAACAGTTGCGCAAAAAACCCTTTTTTAATTGTAGTCCCCTGTCATAGAGTTTTATCCCGCTCAGGCTTAGGGGGCTTTGCTCTAGGCTTAAAAACAAAGAAATATCTTCTGAATTTAGAACAATCCACTGGCTAGTTCATTGTAAATAACAACCCAAAACGAATGATAAAAATAAAAAAGCTTTATAAAAGGATTTGATAATACTCAAACTTTTAACATCTTTCAAATTTAAAGAGAAAATTTTTCCTTAAAAAAGCTTTGCTCTTGCTATTTTCAGCCAACTTCCCTTATTTTAAGCTTAGTTTTAGAAAAAGAGCTGAATATGAGGCGATATCTTATTTTGTTTTTGATTCTTTCTTTTTCCGCAATAGCGGAAGAAAGGAAAACAGGCTCCCCTTTTATGTGGACTGTTGAAAAAGGAGGAAGAGCCTCTTATATCTTAGGAA
>JAPPIY010000025.1 GCA_026914095.1 Oligoflexia bacterium | reverse complement strand
AAGCTGTAGGGACAGTGTTTAAACGAATATCAATATCTTTTCCCGCCAGCCGTAAAGGAATACCGCCATCCTGAGGAAGCCTTTTTTCCGCAATATTGAGTTTTCCCATGATTTTAATGCGAGAGCTGACAGCATTTTGAAGCCGCTTTTTAAGTTTTAAAACCGAATACAAATTTCCATCCACACGAAAACGAATTAAAAACTCTTTTTCATAAGGCTCCAGATGAATATCGGAAGCTCTTTCTTTAACCGCGCGAACTAAAAGAGTGTTCACCAATTTGATAATAGGGGCTTCATCATGGGCGTCCAGAAGATCAATTACAGGATCATGAAGGTTATACTCTTCCGCCTGTATATCCTCAAACTCATCAAAATCCTGTGTGTTTTTTTCATAAACATGATTGATTGCTTCTTTGATTTTATGGTTAAAACTCATAACAGGCTCAATAGGCTTATTAAATTTTACTTTTAAACTGTTAAACACCTCAAAATTCAAAGGATTGCTGGTTAAAACCTGAATACTGCCTTCATCTTCCTTAAAGGGAAGAATATTATGGCTTTTTGCATATTGAATGGGAAGGCCGGATATTAAATTTGTGGGAATATCAGCAAAAGGAATTTCTGGTAAAAAAGAAACATTTAAAAATTTACACAGCTCCGACAAAGCGGATTCCACAGATTTTTTATTTTTTAAAATCTCCTCTAAACTCTTCCCTGCGGGATTCTTTGTTTGCAATAAATGTTGAGCCTGCATAGAAGTTAAAGAAGTTGATCTCAATAAAACTTCCTCTATGTTTTGTTTGTTATATTGTTGTTTTTCCGGCGCCATAACAGACCTATTGATTATATCTAATTTTTTGTTTTTTAGCTATTCAATTATAACCTATCCTCTGATCCAATTATACTTAAATTCTTTAAAAAAGCCTTCAACGCTCAAATATACTGATTCTGTTTGAAAATTCCTGGCTGAATTAGATTCCTGCTTTCGCAGGAATGACAAATAAGCGGAAAAATTCAAACAAGATCGGTATATACATTTTACACAAAGAAACTGCTGACTGCTTTACAATTATGATCCTGTTTGAAAATTCCGGTTTCAACTGGATTCCCGCTTGCGCGGGAATGACAAGCATCACAGAAAATCCAAACATAATTAGTATAAATGGCAATTGGCTCAACATATTTTTCAATGAAAGATAAGCTTTTTCAAATGGATTATAAGTCATGTTATTCTAAAATTTCCGGCTCTATGGGGATAAAATCCTCTTGCGCTCCCTCAAACTCTTCTGAAGTCTCATTAGAAGAATCTTCTGAAGGAAGGGCCGGCTGATAATCAGAGGGAGTCAATTCCTCCGGCTCAGTTCCTTCTATTTCTTCTCTAACATCGGCTGATATGGCTTCAACATCCTCTTCTATCTCTTCTACAGTCGGCTCTTCTGTCCGGCCCTCGGAGCTTTCAACATCCAATAAATTGTCAGAGTCTATAGCTGTATTGAAACTGTCTTCTGGCGCTTCTTCCATTTCCAATAATTCCTCATCTTCCACCTCTTCCATCTCAAATACTCTATCAGAAATCTCTTTTGCTCCCGGTATCAACTGATCCAGATCCCCTATATGAGGGTCTTTCCCCTTCATGTGCTTTTCTATAAATTGGATGCGCTCTTCCAGTTTTTTACTTAAAATTTCTTTTGTCTTTCTTTTTTGATCTTTTCCTCTGATAATAGTGGGAGTGATAAAGACCAGCAAATTGCGTTTTTCTTTTTTTATATCTGACCCTTTAAACAGCCAGCCAAGCAGAGGCAAATCTCCTAAAATCGGAACTTTTTTTTCATTTTTAGTCTCTTTATCCGTTAAAAGCCCTCCCAAAACGGCCGTCTCTCCATCATGCAAAACCATCTTTGTCTCAATATTTCTTTTGAGGACATGCACGCCATAAAGAGAGGATCTCTCAGAAAAATCATCAAACTTTTGCTTAATATCCATTCGAACAGTCCCTGATTCCGGATTGATACGAGGGGTAATATCCAGTTTTATCGTAACATCCTCCCGCTTGGGAGTGCTTTGAAAAGTTCCCGCCGCATTCGTAGTGCTTACACCCAACGGCGCGTTTTCCCCCACTTCAATAAAAGCTGTAACATTATCTAAAGTGGTCAACTGAGGTATAGAAAGCACATTTACATTAGTAGAGGTTTTTAATAACTTTAACAAAGGAATAAAAGCCGTGTTGAGAGCTTGAGAGTTACTGAAAGCATTACTTGACACTTTTTCCATATAGTCTTTTCTCCTTTCTTTATCTTCATTGCTAGTGCCTCCTAAAAAGTCCATTATCTGGCTGTCAGTGAATAAGCTGTTATTATTTTGAGAAGTTCCTATTGCTTTTAAAAATTTCATAAAAGGCAAACCTAAAATAAGCCCCGGCCCAAAATTCGCTTTTTGCAAACCCTCTAAACCAATCGGTTGGCTTAAAAAACCAGCAACCACAGAACCTAAAACAGACTTCTCGTCAAAAAACGGATAGGTTTGATTTAAAAGTTTCTTCTTACCGTCACCGTCTAGGTCGAAACTAAGTTCGCCAACCCCCTTTAATAAACTTCCCATAGCCCCAGCTAAATTAAATTCCCTGTTGTCACCTTTATCCACAATCATCTCTGAAATAATAGCTTGAATAAAAACCTGATCCCTTGGCACATCAATTTTCTTTAAAACCGACAAAACCCTCTCATACTCATACTTATTTTTAGCGCTGACGATCAAGCTGTTGGTATTGGAGTCAGCCATGATATTCACATTTCCAAAAAGAGGAGACTGCGAGCTTTTGGAGGAAAAAGAACTGCCTCTATGCCTCATCGGAGGAAAGGGGCCTCCCTGGCTTTTACTCTTTCCCGCGCTCGATGGTTTGATTCCCATGAGAGTGTTATAGACCTCTTCGGCCGTTCCGTAGAGGATATTATAGACATAAACGCCTCCTGTTCGGGAGGGATCAACAGGGGCATCCAATTTTTTAACCAATTCCTTCACTCTCTCAAAGCCTTGTTTGTTTGCGGAAACCACTAAAGAGTTGGTTCTCATATCTGGAATAATATTTGAGATTTGTATTTTTCCAGCTAAAGCGCCCTTTTTCTTCACACTAGGGGACAATGTGACTCGGGGGCTTCTACGATTTTTAGAAATAAAAGAGCTTCTTCTTGAAGACTTATTCCCTATAGAAAGAAGATCGCTTAAGATACCGGCTAATTCTTCAGCCGAGGCATGCTCCACTTGTATTAACTTTATATTCTCTCCAGATCCCGGAATATCCAATTCATAAACAATTTTCATAATTCGCTCAATCACTGAGCCATAGTCAGATAAAATAATGCTGTTAGAGCTTTCAAGAGTGGAAATTTTATTATCTTGAGACAAGAGCCATTTGACAGATTTTTCAAAATCTACAGCATTGATATGCTTTAACTTAATAATGCGGGTGATCAGCTGATCCGTATTGGGAAAATAATCCCCGCTATAAACTTCTATGTTGTCTTTATGGGCTTTTTCCGTGCTTTCAATTTTCCAAAAAGCGCCGGACTTCACTACAGTGTAGCCATTGGCTGACAAAGCGGATAAAAAAGCTTTATAAGCCTCCGCCACCGTGATAGGGGAAGGGGCGATAATAGAAATCCGCTTACTGCTTAAACTGGGATCTACAATAAAGTTGATGCCTGTTAATTTTCCAATAGTTTTCACTAAATCCAAAAGGTTGGCGTTTGGAAAATCAAAACTGTTCACGCGATCGGGAAAGTTCTCATTGGATATATCCTCTGGCAGAGCCTTATCAAAAGTCACGCCTGTTTTTTTACCCTTATAAGCCGACTCGGCATAAAAACCAAAACACAAAATAATAAAAAAGATCATCCCTGCTGTATTCTGCATGTTGTTTTACCTTATAGGAGCGTTCTCATCCACGCCATACCCGTATTCTACCTCTTTGCCGTCCTTTTCTACAAGCATTTTAAATCCACTCCCGCCCTTTAGCCTCTCAAAAAGCTCTAAAGCTTGCTCAGGAGTCGTTACGACTTCTCCATCCACTTCTTTTATGATGTCTCCTTTTTCAAATCCTAAATTTTCAAAAACACTGCCCTTATTTACGCTGGCAAAACGAAAGCCCTTAAGCTCTCCAGCCTGTGTGTGAGGCACAACACGGGCTTGACTTAATATTTCAGGCAAGCGTCCTAAATAATCGTTCAAATCCGATCTCTTCACTTGAAAATGATTGCCCGCTCTTTTAACTAAGCTATCGCTTTTTGAAATGACTGGTTTTTTTCTATCTTCTTTATAAGAGATATTCAATTTGACCTCTTCTTCAGGAATAACAATATATTCCAAACGGCTGTTGTTTTGATTAAAAAAGACAACCTTAGCCCGCTCAATCCTTCTAATTTCCGCCTGCCCTTCGATAGGAGGATCCCCTACTTGATAAGCTTTGCTATTTGATCCCACTTGAATAGTGGCAACAGAACGGCTGGGATTGGCATGAATAATGGTCCCCTTAAGAGTGAAGGGCAAAGAAGAAAGAATAGGCTCAATATTATGATCTGTTTTTAACTCTGAAGGAATAGGCCCTGTATGAAAAATATTATTCTCCCAAACTATTTTATAACGATCGGAAGAAAATTTATCACTCTTATCTTGATACCGGACACTCAAAGGAGCCAGCTCTTTTTTAGGAATTAAAAAATCATAGCTTTTAATCAACAGCAAATCAGAAACAGCAAAGGCAATAAACAAACTGATTAAAAGTTTGTTATTTTTATTGATAAAAAAACCCAGCCTGTGGATATATTTTTCCAGCTTGTTAAAAAGAGGCTGCGCATTTACAAAAAATTTTAATTCTTTATAGGATCGGTTGAACATTCTGCTGTTAATTGTTAAGTTTAAAAAACAATTTTAAAGTCTTCCTTATTCTAATAGAAGAAGAGAGATAATTCAGCTAAAGCCCTGCTTTACAGACTATTGACTAGATATTTCTTGAAATAAAAATCAGATGAGCCTGCAATAATATCAAAGCTATTTAGAAGTCTCTTAACAATTAAAGAGAAGCTCTTTTCACTAACTCAGCCTGCAAATCTTTAGCTGTCTGGACAGAAAGCCCCGACAAGCTTCCTTCATAAATAGTTCCATATCTTGAAACACCAGCTGTTGTCTGAATACGCAAGTTAGATAATTTAAACAGCCGATCTAAAAGGCCTTTTGATATATCAACATTTTGAATGCGTTTATAGGGAATCGTCTTATATTGTTTTCAAATAATTCTTTTCCACCATTAACATTTTTCTGTATGTTTTTATAAATAACCTATTTTAAAAAGAGTTTTCCTCAACCGCTTTTGCGCTTAAACGAATACGGCCGTTTCCCTCTACATTTAAAACTTTCACTTTCACTTTATCCCCCTCTTTCAACACATCAGAAACCTGCCCAATCCTTTCATGAGAAATTTGTGAAATATGAAGCAGTCCTGAAGTTTTTGGCAAAATCTCCACAAAAGCTCCAAAATCCTTAATCCCTGTAACAACACCTTCATAAATCTTTCCCTCTTCCACTTCTTCACAAATCCCCTCAATGATCTCTTTCGCTTTTTCCAACCCTGTTTTATCAACAGAAGAAATAAATAAAGTGCCGTCATCCTCTATGTTAATCTTCACCCCTGTTTCCTCTGTGATAGAGTTAATAGTTTTTCCGCCGCTTCCAATCACTTCGCGAATTTTATCCGGGTGAATTTTTAAAGTTTCTATTCTAGGCGCATGCTCGCTTAACTCTTCACGCGTTCTAGAAATCGTTTTTTGCATCTCACTTAAGATAAACTGCCTGCCTCTAAGAGCCTGTTGCAAAGCTTTCTCAATGGTGTCAAAATCAATACTGTCTATTTTAATATCCATTTGCAAAGCTGTAATTCCCTTTTGCGAGCCTGCCACTTTAAAATCCATATCCCCTAAATGATCTTCGTCTCCCAAAATGTCAGATAAAACAACCAGCTTCTCTCCCTCTTTAATAAGCCCCATAGCAATTCCCGCAATTTGATCTTTCACAGGAACCGCCCCCGCCATTAAAGCCATCATACCAGCGCATACCGTTCCCATAGAGCTGGAGCCATTGGATTCCAAAACCTCACTGACAAGACGGATGGTGTAGGGAAAATCCTCATGAGAGGGAATGACCGCTTTTAAAGCTTTTTC
>JAPPIY010000133.1 GCA_026914095.1 Oligoflexia bacterium | reverse complement strand
ATCTCAGTCAGGATCATTTGGACTATCATGGAAGTATGGAAAATTATTGGCTGGCTAAAAAAAATTATTTCTTCAAGCCGAGCAAAGCAAAAATAAAAATCTTTTTTATTTGTTCAATCAAGACGATATTTACAGTCATAAAATGAAAGCTATTTTAAAAAAGCCTTATTGGACTTATGGTCAAGGGGAATCCGCTGATTTTTGCTTTAAAATATACCGATCGGGTTTGAAATTTCAACAGGACGGTCATTCCCGCGCCAGCGGGAATCTCCAGAAACAGCGGGAAAATTCAGACAAAATCGGTATAAAAAAATCCTCTCAATTAAAAACAGTGTTTCAGCTCAAGAGTCCCTTTGGGCGGTTTGATTTTTCTATGAATCTGGTTGGGGAGTATAATGTCTATAATGCGGTTTCCGCTTTGGCCTGCGCCCTGCTGACTGGTTTTAAGCCGGAAGAGTGTCAAAAGGCTTTGGCTTGCTTTCCCGGAGTTCCCGGCCGTTTGGAGAAGTTAGAGACAGATAAAGATTTTGATGTTTTTATAGACTATGCCCACACTCCAGAGGCTTTGTCTTCCGCGCTTAAAGTGTTAAAGCAAAATTTTAAAAGAGTGATTTTAGCTTGCGGCTGTGGAGGAGATAGAGACAAAGAAAAGAGGCCCCTTATGGCCGAGAAAGCTGTCAATTTATCGGATCATGTATTTTGGACAACCGATAACCCTCGATATGAAGACCCCGAGCAAATTGCTAAAGAGGCTCTAAAGGGTCTTAATAAATTGTCAAAAATCACAGTGGAGCTGGACAGAGAGCAGGCTATAAAAAAAGCGATCCGCTTTGCAAGGGAAGGGGACTGTGTGTTAATAGCGGGGAAAGGACATGAGCAGTTTCAAATTGTAAAAGATAAAAAACAGCCTTTTTGTGATAAGGCTGTGGCTCTTAATTTTCTTAAGAGAGTTTAACAAATATTCATTAACTTAATTTCTACCAATAGCGGTATCTTTATTGTTTCAACTGTGGATTTAATTTTTTAGCGGGAAATACTTTCCACTCTTTGTTGTTTTATACTGATAGGGTTTGAAAACTCAGATGATAGTCCTTCCCGCGAAAGCCTGCCCTCGCGAAAGCAGGGCGGGAAACCCCTATTTATACTAGTTCCAGAGTAAAGTGTAGAGTTTTATCCTTTTTATTCTTGACTCAACACCAACTTTATTTTAGGTGACCTAACAGTGTTTATTGAAGATTCATTTTTTAAGCTCTGTCTGGGAGAGTCTTTATGTTCTATGATTCTAGTGGTTTTTGTTTCGTCATTCAGTTTTTTTTCAAGCTCGGCTTTAGCAGTGGGCAATCAAAGCTCTGACTGCGCAAAAGACAAGCGCTGTTTAGAGGAGAAGTCTGAGTTTTCAGAGGCAAAGTCTTTAATAAAAAGTGAAGAAAGCTCTCAATCCGCCGGCTTTTCAGCGGAGATGTGGAAAGATTGGCATTCTTCATTTGAGGTTATCAGCCCGCCTCCATCAGTAATAGAAAGCCTCAAAGTTTTCCCAATAGAAGAAAAAGCTATTTCTGACAAGGCAGTTCAAGCTGTCCAAAAAGAGGTTTCATCTCAGATAAAAACAGCCCAAGCGGATGAGGGGCAAAGGGAGACTCTGGCTCAGGCTGGAAGAAATAGATGCAGAAATGCCCCATGGATAGAAAAGGCTGTTGTTTTTCAAAGTGTTGAAGCTCCTCAAATAGAGCCTCTTCAAGAGCAATACGAAGATCATCAGGGTTTGCCCTACGGGGAATATGATTTGGTGAGAAGGAAGCCAGCGACTGTGTTTGTTGACATAAGGGGTTTGAGAAGAAGGTCTGGCCGTTTAAAAGCTTTTGTGAATGATAAATTGTATTTTGAAGAAGATATAAGAGGCAATCAAACGGATTTCCCCATTGATTTGCCAATGAGAGCGGATGAGCTTTTAGACGGAGTGGGAAGCGCTACAGTGTGGATTTATTTAATACCTGATAGGGATCCTGTCTGCTATGATAAAAACTCTTTTAAAGTGACGGTTTGGGAGACAAAAACGCTGGATTTAAGATTCGCAAAAATCAACAATAGAAACTGCAAGCCGCTAAATGAGTATCCTTTATATAAAATAGGAAAACCTAGAACTTATGAGGAGGCTTACAATGTGAGTCGAGCGCAAGATCTTCCTTATTGGCCTTATGGTTCTGTCAGCAGAAGGGCTGTGGAAAACTTTAAGTTTTCAGATGAGGTTAAAGGCTATTTGCCAGAAATGCTTCCTTTAGCAAGAGGCGCTTTTCGCGCTTATCGTGACATAATTGATTTAGAAGGGCATTGTGACAATGCTCCTGTTAGGCTGTATGGGCCTAGCAAATACTCAGAGTCGATAGGAATTTTAGAAGATATTAACGAGCTTGAGAGGCAGAGGATAAAAAAAGGAGGGGTAGAAAATAAGATGGTGGCGATCATTCCAATGGATTACCTTCCTTTTCATCGCGCCAACTCTTTTGATAAAAAAGAAGTGGAGGAAGCTGTTTCAACCTATGGTTTTGTGCTTCATAGGCAGAAATATTCAGCTAAAACAAAGTTTTTAGGGGTGTTTGAATGGACTTCTTCAAAAAGCGGGGGGAGTTCTGATGTCATATTTGTTAGAGAGGATCGCTATAAACACAGCACCTTGTCCCATGAGTTAGGTCATAGTTTAGGACAAAGGGGCAGAGAATTTTATGATGAAAAACAAAAATGCAGGGATTTTAAATATCAAACAGAGAAAGAATGTCCTGATTATGAAATGAAAAGAAGTCTTAAATTCGGAAAGATTGAACTAGATTTACTTAGCATTATGCATGAAGGGGATATTCCTATCAACCAGAAATGGATAGACAGAGAGACTTTTCAAAAGATATTTGTTTATTTGCTTAAGGAAGACAACAGACGATTAGCTCCAACTATTTTAAATAGTCCCTTGAGCAAAGACAAGGCTGTGTCAAGGGACAGAGCTGTTAAAAAGGATCCTATTGTTATTATTTCCGGTATTTATTTAAAAAGCTCAAAACCAGAGGAAGAGAAGTTTCTTTATGAGCCTAAAATAGAAATTCACAAGGAGGGCGGACAGCTTACTCCTTTTGTTGAAGAGGGGGATATTCAAGTTGAGTTAAAGCTAGGGGGAGAAGTTATTTATACCAATCACTTATCTAGTTTTGCAGAGATAGAATTTTTAAGGGAAGGGGGAGGAAATCATAAAACCCATAAACTGTCTTCTGTTCCCATAACAGTTTCTCTGCCTTTAAAATATGGAAAAACTGATTATGAAGTTGTCATAAAGCAAATGATAAATGGCTCTAAGGAAAGAGCGCTATTTTCAAGGAAATTACAAAGAGCAGAATAACAATTATAGAAAATTTTTATTGAAAAACATAAAAAACCCTAATTAAGATGTAAGAATGAAGCCTTTTTTTAATATACTTCTTATTTTCTGTTCTGTATTTCTTATTTCTTGTGAAAAAGAATATGCTATCCCAGACCCTTCAGAACCTATAGATGTTCCCCATGAAGAAGACCCTTACAAACCAGAAACAAATCTTCCAAAAGAAATAAAAATTTATGGAAAATATACTTTCACAAGAAACAATAATAGTTTTCAATTTGAAAGTGAAGACCAAGATTGGTATTGCTATAAAATGAAAACCTACAGTTATCCCTCTGATGAAGACCTTGTTTCTATACGATTCAGATTGTATAATAAAGACAATAAATTGCTTCATGAAAGAATGCCTTTTACGAATAACAACGGAAGAGAATTTATTGTAGAATTTGAGGAAAAAATAAAAGAATATCCGGAGGAAATAAAAGTGAATACAGCTAAAGTTTGGACTTATGTCCCCTATCATAAAGACGGGGTAAAGATAAAGGCTGTCCTTGTAGATGATACAGGGAAAGATTTAAAGGCGCTGGCAGAAAGAGGAATCCTCCCTCCTGAAGAGTTTAGACAGAGGTTTTTTTATCAAGACTGTTATAGACAAGTTGGTTTCGGCATAGAATAAATAATATTCTTTCTTAGCCACACAACTTTTGCTTAAAAGTATCTATCTGGCATTTATTTAAAAAGCTCAAAACCAGAAGAAGAGATGTTTCTTTATGATCCTAAAATAGAGGTTCATAAAGAAGGCGGTTTGCTAAGTCCTTCTTTTGAAGAGGGGGATATTCAAGTTGAGTTAAAGCTGGAGGGAGAGCTTATTTATACCAATCGTTTGTCCAGTTTTGCGGAGATAGAGTTTTTAAGAGAAGGAGGAGAAAATCATAAGGCCTATAAATTGTCTTCTGTTCCCATAACAATTTCTTTGCCTTTAAAGTATGGAGAAAATGCGGATTATGAAATTGTTATAAAGCAAACGATGAATGGTTCTAAGGAAAGAGCGCTATTTTCAAGAAAATTACAAAAACCAGAATAATAAAAAAAACTTTATTGAAAAAAATGAAAAATATATGGTAAGATATGAGGATGAGGATTGTTTTTGATATACTTTTCATTTTAAGTTCAGTATTTCTTATTTCTTGTAAAAAGGAATATTCCATAGCAGACCCCTCAGAATTTATAGACATTCTACCTGAAGAAGACCCTTACAAACCAGAAATAAACCTTCCAAAAGAAATAAGGATTTATGGAAAATATACTTTAACAAAAAACAATAAAAGTTTTCAATTTGAGAAAGAAAATAAAGATAAATATTGTTATACAAAAAGCAGTTCTTTCACCAGTGAGAGTATTGTTCCTTTAAGGTTTAAGTTGTACAATAAAACTGGCAAACTCGTTAGCGAGGGGCTTCCTGTAGGTGGAGAAGGGCTTATCAGTGAGTTTAACGAAAGGATTATACATTTTCCAGACATAAAAACAAAAGTTACAATTTTTTCTTCTGTTCCTTACCATACAGAGGGAGTGAAGATAAAAGCTATTCTTGTAGATGATGAAGGGAAACATTTAAAGGTATTAGCAGAAAGAAGAATCCTTACTCCCGAAGAATTTAGACAGAGGTTTTTTTACAAGATCTGTTATATGGGAGAAGGCTTTGGCATAGAATAAATAGCTCTTTCTCAATAATAGATTCAATAAGCTGTCTTCCGTTCCATAGAGTTAAAGGCGGGAGGAAATGTTATTTACTCCAATCGCTTGTCCAGCTTTGCAAAGCAATTAAATTTCATCTAATTTTTTTTCAATCCCATTTTTCGGTTTTGAAACTCTATGCAGATACTTCAATAGCTTCTATTTTTATAGGATGAAAAGGACAGCATGAAAAAATTTGTTTTACATGGATTCAGCGCGGCAATATTAAAAAAACAGATTATCAAGATATTGACAAAATATTTTAAAGCTTTAAAAATAAAAAAACAGTGTCCAGCTTATTGAAAACTGATTTTTTACTTCAAGCTTTGCCAGCAAATAAACTTCAAGCGATTCCAACTGTTTTTTCTGGAGTGAGTCTCGATTCCAGAAAAGAGGTAAAAGGCACCGTGTTTTTTGCTATTAAAGGGAAAAACTTTGATGGACATGATTTTTTGCTTCAAGCCCTGGATAAAGGGGCTAAGGCTTTTGTCGTTAGTGATGAGAAAAGAGCGCAGTCTGTTTTAAAAAATAAAGAAGTCACTGTAGCCCTGGTTCCCGACACTGTAAAGGCTCTCCAAAACTTAGCTCAGTCATGGCTAAAGGCTTTGGACATAAAAGTCCTTGCTGTTACAGGAAGCAATGGAAAAAGCGCGGTTTGCTCTTTCACACAGACTTTGCTTTCTGATTTTTCTGTTTTTGCAAGCCCTAAAAGCTATAATAACTTTATTGGCGTTCCCTTGTCTCTTTTAAATGTAACCCAAAAATCTTCTTTTTTAGTTCAGGAGATAGGGACAAACGCTCCTGGCGAAATTGCTTTTTTAACTCGGCTGTGCCAGCCCTCTGTCAGCCTTGTTACAATGGTGGCTCCCTCTCATTTAGAGGGTTTGAAAACCTTAGAATCTGTTGCTCAAGAAAAGCGGGATATTTATCTCAGCAGTCCAAAAGCAGTTTGGATTTTCAATAAAGATAATCCTTATACAAAAAAAATGTGGAAAGAGTTGGGAAAACCAAATTCCATTTATTTTTCCACCCAAGATCAAAAAGCGCATGTGAGGCTTAGCTTTTTAAAAGAATCCGCTCAAAAATCCATGATAACTGGTTGGATAGATGGCGTT
>JAPPIY010000078.1 GCA_026914095.1 Oligoflexia bacterium | reverse complement strand
GAAGCTGGCTCAAAGAGCTTATTTGAGGCTTTCAGTCAGCTGGAAAGATGTAATTGCGCTTTATAACCCTGTCCAAGAAGAGATAGAACTGGAAAGACTCCCCAGTTTAGACTTACGCAATTGGTATTTTAACCTTAGAGCCTCTTACTCTTTCTAAGCTCTTTTATAGCCCTTGCTAAAAAAATTTTAACATTGCGCCCGCAAAAGTTAAAAATTAGCAGAGTTATATAGTGATCAAGTTTGAGTGTTCCGGTTTTAGTGAGAAATTCCCGCCCCCGATTTCGCAGGGACAAGCTTGCGTGGGAGTTCAGCTTTCTGGGGGAAAGCTGAACAGTCAGACTGGAAAACTTAAATAGGATCAGTATAACTAGACTCCCGCGAAAGCGGGAGTCTAGTTATACTGATCCTATTTGAAAATTCCTGTTTAAATGAGATTCCCGCTTTCGCAGGAATGATGAATAAACAGGAAAATTCAAACCTGATCGGTATCATATAGCAATTCACTTAGCCGCTATGAAAATTAAGGTAAAAATTGAAAAAATTCCTAAAAACTCGGAAAAATTTTCCATTTCACTTTTTAATCTTGAAAAAGTTTTTCTTTTATATTAGTTATTTATTAGTGATTGTAAGTTTTTTTATTGTTTTTATTTTTTGTGATGTCTCAACTGTTTTTGGACAATCCCTGGGTTCTCATTCTCTTTATCCGAATAGTTTGAATAGAAATTTACACTCTAATTTGTTGGATTCCCGCTCTTTAAATACAGATATAGATGGACAGCCTATTTTACATTATTTGTCAAAAAGGGGCCATGTGGAAACTTTTAGGGATTTTTTGTCCAACAATGTAACAATGAATATAAATACAAGGGATTCTTTAGAAAACACAGCTTTGCATTATTCTGCTTGGAAGAACTCAGACACTACATTGATAAACCTTCTTTTATCAAAAGGGGCTGATCCCAACTCACAAAATCATAAAGGGGAAACACCTTTGCATTTAGCGGCCAAAAACAGAGGCCATTCAACAGCTGTTGCACAAGCTCTTCTTCAGGCTGGAGCCGACCCAAGGAAAAGAACCGAAAGCGGGGAAACACCTTTGCATTATATGGCAAAATACAATCAAACCCCCAAGGCCTTCAAAACTCTTTTGTTGCACGAGCCAGAATTGATGGATAAAGATGATAAAGGGAATAACCCTTTGCATTATTGGATGGCGGAAAGCAATGGCAATCTAGCCGTTTTAAAAATCCTCTTGCTGTTTGAACCCGATTTATTAAATGACAGGAATGATAAAAAAGAGACCGCTTTGCATTGGGGGGCAAAAAGCGCCAAATATCTGATAACAGCGGATGGGATTGAACTGCTGGCAAGGGCTGGAGCGGACTTTAATGTCAGAGATAAGGAAGGCAATACGCCTTTGCATTGGTTGGCGCAAAATAAGCGTCAAATCCCCTCTGTTTTTTTAGCTCTATTATCCGCCGGAGCAGACCCGACAGCGGTTAATGAGAGAGGGGAAACTCCCTTGCATTTCATAGCTAAACACAATGAGAATATAGAGAATATTAAAATTTTTAAAAAGGCAGGGCTTGACTTTAATGTTAGAGATAAGGAAGGCAACACGCCTTTGCATCTGTCAGCGGGGTATAATAAAAATTTAGAAGTTTTAGAGGCCTTTTTATCGTTAGGCGATGGGGACTTAACCGCCAGAAACAACTCTGGAGAAACTCCTCTGCATTTAGCGGTTAAATTCAATAAAAATTCAGAATTTATTGCTTTTCTGCAAAAACAGGGCGCGGACTTTAGCTTAACAGATCATAGAGGCAGAAACCCTTTGCATGTGATAAGCAGAGCTAATGAACACTTCCTTAGAGATTTGTTAAACGAGAATCCTGATTTGCCAATCCATATCAGAGACTTGGATGGGGAGACCCCTTTTCATCAGGCTATAAGGAAGCAATTTCGTCCCAAGATTTTGCTTGCTTTTATAAGAGCTGGAGCCAATTTAGATATTGAGAACAAGAAAGGAGAAACGCCTAGGGATTTATTATATACTTTTCTTAAAGAAACAAACGGCACGGATTCAGAGCTTTTACGGTTAAGGCTTTGCCTTCGGTCCTTCCAGCAATTGTAAGACTTATATAAGCCAACAGAATAAAAGAAATTTTATAAGCTTATAAAATTTTAGGAAATTACATATTTAGAGCCACACAAATAAATTTTAAAATAAAGGCAAGGTTCTTCAAATTTATGGTGTTTTTCGGGAATTATATATACATGATTCTTTAAAAAATTTTATATTCAGCTTTAATTCTTAAAAAATACTCCATTTTTCTAAAGGGAAACTTCAGAGCTTCAAGCTGGCTTTTGCTGGACGAAGGCAAGCTTTAAAAGATGGGGGGTGTCCGTTGCCACAAAACTGAAGTTTCCTTTTAAAAATCTGTTATATATTTGACTTTCCATAAAGAGTTTAAATCTAAGAAAATAAAAGAATTTTTAGAAAAGAGAGAAGTCAAAAATACAAGATCAAAAAACTATAAAAGGGTTCTTATTATTGACTTGATTCCTAAAGATCAAAAGTGGTCAAAGCTTAACTTTTAATTTGAAACTATTGTAAGTAAAGGCTTTTAAGGAATCATAAGTACAGTTAAGCCTACCGTTGTAAGAAACTAGACATATAATCCCCAAAGCTTCTTTTAGAAGATGACATTGAAAGTATTTGCAGGACTTTAGATTGGTTTTTTTTAAAGCGCCTTTGATCTGTTTTTCTTTTTCCTTTACACCTATAGCAATATGTTGAGGTTTTTTCTTTTTGCGCTTGGATTGTCATTTCCGCGAAAGCTGTCATTTCCGCGAAAGCGGAAATATCCAGACACTAAAAATAGGCTGAGCTTTCCTTTTTTCGCGTTTGCAGTTGTTTTTCTTTTTTCTTGTCAGTCTGAAGTTCGTTTTGCCTCTCTTTTAGATTCAGCTCAGGTAAAATCCTTAGAAAAGCCTCCCCAAAAGAAAGAGCCTGTCCAAAAGAAAGAGCCTGTCCAAAAGAAAGAGCCTGTCCAAAAGAAGGAGCCTGTCCAAAAGAAGGAGCCTGTTCAAAAAAAAGAGCCTCCCAAGTATAAAGAGCATAGAGTGACTTTAAAAGCCAAAAAGAAGAGAATGTTGGATATGTTGCTTGTCCTTGACACTTCTGGCTCTATGGAGCACCACTTGGAGAAGCTAGGCGGCCGCGTTCTTTCTCTTTTGGATTCTATTTCAGATTATGATTGGCAAATAGGATTCACCACAGCGGATCATGGGGATCATGCCATCACTAAAAAGGAAAATAAAAATAAAGTTTCCTCTTTACCTGAAGCTAAATGGGAGGATCATGCCAAAGATCCTAAGTCTTCTTTTGGAAAGCTGATGTCATTGGAGGGAAAACCTGTCCAAATGGCAGACAGATCTTGGTGGTTTAGAGCTTTAAATCAAAGGATTTTGACGCGTGAAACTCCAAACTATGAAGAGGTGTTTTTTTATACAGTCTCCCATTTTCCCAATAAACAGTGCGACTGGCCTCCTTTTTGTCAGAAAGCTATGGAACAGCCTCTCCGCTCATTGAAATCCGCTATGGAGAGAATAAACTTTGACAATGCCGGCTTATTTCGTCCAGAAGCGGACTTTGTCTCCTTGATTATTTCTAATGAAGAAGAGCGGTTGGAAGATCCGGATCGCGCCACCTCGGCCCAAGAAGTGGCAGATACTTTTGATAAACTTTTAAAGCCTTTTGGAAAGAGATTCTTTGCCTTTAATATTTTAGTTCTGGATAAAAAATGCAGGGAAAGTGAGAGAAAATGGGGGCCAAAAGCCGCTACAGCCAGCTTAGGGGTAGAAATTGGAAAGCTGGCCGATTTAACAGGAGGGGAAAATATCAGTATTTGCGCTGATGATTATGGCCCTTCTCTTAAGGAAATATCAAAAGCTATTGAGATTTTTGTAGAGCAGAGTGTGGATATTGAGGAAGCCTTCATCCCAGAAACACTTGAAGTGGAGTTTTTAAAAGGGGAGCCTATTCCCTGGGAGCTTTCCGGCAATCGCTTGATTTTTAAAAGAGAGCCAGACGAAGATAGAGAGATAAAAATCTCCTACCTTCCAACCGAATCCACTTAGCCTTTGTTTTTATAAGATGGAAAAATTGTTTATACCAATGGCTTGTCCAGATTTGCAGAGATAGAGTTTTTAAAAAATGAGGGAAAAAAGCTAAAAGCTAAAAGCTATAGGCTTTTTTCTTTTCCGATAGCAGTTTCTCTTCCTTTAAAGCAGAGAAAAATTGCGAACATGGAAAACATTTACACATGGGCTAAGAAAAACTTTCCTCATCCAATAAATAATGCCATTATAGAGGAAATAATATTTTCAGATAATCCCAGAAACTTTATAGAGGTAGGCAGGGAGTTTTCAAGAACCAGGCAAGCGATACAATACAGATATAAAAAAATTATGAAAAAGCTTCAAACTCAATTTGCTGAAGATCAGCAGTTGGAGCTAAACAAGCGCTAAACTGTTAAAGTTTTTGAATTTGGTCTTTTTTTACTGATGTAAAAAGCTTGTTTTTTAGCAAGGGGTATTTTATAAAACTCTTACTGGCTGGGTTGGCTCAATTGGTAGAGCAGCTGATTTGTAATCAGCGGGTTGGGGGTTCGAGTCCCTCACCCAGCACCATTTAAACAAGTTAAAGCGCTACTGGCTTTATCCTTTCCGAAAGATTCACTGACCAAACTTTTGTTTTATCTTTAACCAACAATATATGGTGATCCGATTTGAGTTTTTCGGTTTTAGTGAGAGATTCCTGCCTCCGTTTTCATGAAGACAAGCTTTCGCGGGAAAGACGGTCAGACCGGAAAACCTAAACCGAATCACTATATATTGTTCATTTGATCGGAGATTCTTGTTAAATCTACGGCAGAAAAAAGGAGAAATTGACAAACCCGTTAAATATCCACACATTGTTATTATGCAGAAGATTATAGAAAAAATGACACAAAAGAGTGTGGAGGCTTTTCAATCCGCGGTTTTATCCGCTCAAGCCAGCCAAAGCCCAAATATAGAGCCTGTCAGCCTCTTGTTAGCTCTTTTAAAATCCAGTGATAACTTAGCCAGCCAAATCATAGATTCCCTTAACATCAACAAACAGGCTTTGATTGAGGGCTTAGAGCGGGAAGAAAACCGCTTGCCTAAAACAACCAGCTCCAATCAAGCTCCTTTTCCCTCCAATGATTTTATTTCTTTGCTTGCCACTGCTGAAAAAATAGCTAATAAGGAGGGAGACAGCTACATCTCCACGGAGCATTTTATTTTAGCCGTTTTTTCCCATTCCGCGCTTAAAAAACTCAGACAGGTTTTTGAAAAGTACAATTTAAACCAAGATAATTTTAAACAAGCCCTTAATAAACTAAAAGGAAATAAAAAAATACAAAGTAAAAATCCCGAAAATCAATTTCAAGTTTTAGAAAAATACACCCGCGATCTCACAAAATTAGCGGAACAGGGAAAACTGGATCCTGTGATAGGGAGAGACAAAGAAATACGGCGGGTGATACAAGTTTTATCCCGAAGGACTAAAAACAACCCGGTGTTGATTGGAGAGCCGGGAGTGGGCAAAACCGCTATTGCGGAAGGCTTGGCTTTGAGGATTTTAAAAAAAGATGTTCCTGAAGTCCTCTTTGGAAAAAAAATTTCAGCTTTGGATTTAGCCAGTTTGGTTGCCGGAACAAAATATCGGGGGGAATTTGAAGATCGCTTAAAAGCTCTTATTTCGGAAGTCAGCTCCAGTGATGGTGAAATTATTTTATTTATAGATGAGCTTCATACTTTAGTGGGAGCGGGCAAAACCGATGGAGCCATGGATGCCGGCCAGATGCTAAAGCCGGCTTTAGCTAGAGGAGAGTTAAGAAGCATTGGGGCGACAACACTGGATGAATACCGGAAATTTATTGAAAAAGACAAAGCGCTTGAAAGGCGCTTTCAAACTGTTTTAGTGGAAGAGCCAAGCCTAGAGGATTCTTTAACTATACTCAGAGGCTTAAAAGAGCGATATGAAGTGCATCATGGAGTCCGGATTAAAGATTCGGCTATTGTTTCAGCGGTTAAGCTGTCCCATCGCTATATCACCGATCGCTATTTGCCGGACAAAGCCATTGATTTGATAGATGAATCGGCCAGCCGCTTGAATATTGAAATTCACAGTG
>JAPPIY010000008.1 GCA_026914095.1 Oligoflexia bacterium | reverse complement strand
ACTTTTTGTGTTTTACCCTGGCTCCACATGGCAACACGAACTTGGGGCTCTGTCACCCCTTGTTGTGTGGGGGAGCCTTTGAGTGAAAATCTAAATAGAGGCACTTTTTCATCGGCTTGGAATTCTCCTTCTATGAAACAATTGAGAACAGCCATGTTAAAGGGGCACAGCTCTAATATCTGCAAAAGATGTTATGAGGAAGAAAAAGCCAGTATTGCTTCGCACCGAGTTCGCTCTAATTCTTATTGGAAAGATTATTATTCTTTTAATCAGTTTATAGAACAGACAGATAAGGATGGTTTTTTTAAGGGAAAAGCTATCTATTTAGATATGCGTTATGGCAATAAGTGCAATTTAGAATGCACCATGTGCACCCCTCAGGAAGCGGTTCGCTGGGGGCCTCTTTCTAAAAAAATTCAAGACAATGCTAGCAGTTTTTTTGTTAGAAGATATTTTAAAGATCACCAAAGTTTTATGAAAACAGCCCCTTCTAAACTTTGGTATGAAAGAGAGGAGGTTAAAGAAGACATTTACAAACAGATTCCCCATTTAAAAAGGGTTACTATTGCCGGCGGAGAGCCTCTTTTAATTAAGGAGCATTATGATTTTTTAGATGAGTGTATTCGTCAAAAATCGGCTCATCGGATATCTTTGCATTATCACACCAACGGGACGGCTTTAGGAACAGATTTATTTGATAAATGGAGACATTTTGAATCGGTCATGGTTTTTATTAGTTTAGACGATATAAAAGAGAGAAATTACTATATCCGTTACCCCTGTCCTTGGGATAAAATTGAGAAAAATTTGGAATTGATTGACAAGAAATCTCCTAAAAATGTCCATCCTATGATTTTATGCACGATTCAAATTAAAAATATTTTTTATTTTAATGAATTTTTAAATTATTTGATGGACAAAAAATTTAAAAAAGTTCATGCTTATTATGAAGATTTGGTGCATACTGAGGTGGTTCACCACCCTGTTTTTTTGAATTGTCAAGTATTGCCAAAAAATGTAAAAGAAATGGTTTCTAAAAAATTTGAGGATATTTATAAAAAATTTCCAGCGAAAACCGATCGTTTGAAAACAATTGTTAATTTTATGAATCAAGAAGACAAAAGTGATTTAATTCCTGCCTTTAAAGATTTTGTAAAAGCTTTGGATAAAGCGAGAGGAACTAATTTTTGTAAAACTTTTCCAGAATTATCTGAATTGTTGCGTTTTAACAGTTAGGTTTATGAAATGAAAGCAAACGATCCGCGTTTAAAAACATTTTGTCCTCTTCCCTGGAATCATTTGAGTGTGGGGCCAGAGGGCAAAGGCAGGGTTTGTTGTGATGGCTATGACTTCTTAAAGGATGAACAAGGCCATTTTTTATTTTGGAAAGAGGTTAAAGACCTTCGCTCTTATTTCAATTCCAAAGATTATAAAAGGATACGGCGACAAATGTTAAATGGGGAGCGGCCTAAGCACTGTTTTCATTGTTTTAAACAAGAGGATCATGGAGTAAAAAGCATTCGCCTTCAATACCTTGATCAGTATCAAAAAGATATAAAGAAGATGATTAAAAATACGAATTCAGATGGATCAGTGGATCATCCAAAAATCGCTTATTTAGATATGGCTTTAGGGAATAAATGCAATTTGAAATGTCGTATGTGTTCCCCGTGGAATTCTTATATTATAGGAAAAGATTGGAAAAAAGCTGGCATCTCTTATAGTGAAGAGTCTGCGGAGAAAATCTTTAAAGATAAGTGGTATAGCTCTTCTAATACTTTTAACCTTATAAAGCAGGCTTTGCCAGACATAAGAGCTATTTTTACAACAGGAGGGGAGCCTCTGATTGTTAAAGAGCATCTTAAGATTTTAAAGATGATTATAGAAAAAGGCCATGCTCATCATATTATATTAAGATATAACTCCAATCAAACAGTCATTCCTAATGATATTGTGAAAATGTGGAAATTTTTTAAAGAGATTCAATTTAATTGCTCAGTGGAAGCTTATGGAGAGCTTAATAATTATATTCGTTACCCTTCTCAGTGGAAGAGACAAGAAGAAAACATATATTATTTAGATCGGCTGGCTGTGGAAAATTCAAATATAAAAGTTTTTATTCATACTACATTACAAGCTTATAATGTTATTAAACTGCCTCAACTCTTATATTTTTTGAGGCATGCGAGTTTTAAAAAATTAAATCGCTTTCCTTTTTTTATTTGGGTTAGAAAGCCTGAATATTTGAATCCTTCTATATTTCCTAAAGATATGCGGGTTCGTATTTCTAATGTTATTTTGAAAAGTTTAGATGAGCATGAAAGTTTTTTTCTCAAATGCAATAAAGATAATGTAGATTGGATTAGTGAGAAGATACAAGTTTTAAAAGATTTTTGTGAGATGATAAAAAATGATGACAGCCAAGAAAAGCATTTGCCAGAATTTGTTATAAAAACAAAACAGATGGATAAAGTTAGAAACCAATCTGTTTTAAATGTTTTGCCGGAATTAAAAGAATACTTTGCATAAAAAGCAAAACATGCTAAAACAATTTTATGGCCTGTCGTATCAAACTGCCTGACGGAAATTTTAAAGAGTTTGAATCTTGTCCAACCGCTTTGGAGGCGGCTCGCAGCATCAGCTCTGGCTTGGCGGAAAAAGCGGTGGCTGTTTTGGTCAATCAAAACCCTGAGTTGCGGGATATTCGCTCTGTTTTGCAAAATGGGGATCAGATAGAGATTGTAACGGCGCCTTCTGAAAAATCTTTAGAGGTGATAAGGCATTCTTCGGCTCATGTTTTGGCTCAAGCGGTTCAAAACCTGTGGCCAAAGGTGAAAGTGACTATTGGCCCGGTTATAGAAAACGGCTTTTATTATGATTTTGACACTGATAAAAATTTCACTCCTGAAGATTTAGATCAAATTGAACAGGAAATGAAAAATATTTTAAAGCAAAAATATGAATTGAAAAAAGAAATTTGGCCGAGTGAAAAAGCCTGCCTTTACTTTGAGCAAAAAGGGGAGCTTTTAAAAAAAGAAATCATAGAAGGCTTAGAGGAAAAAGAAGTCAGTATTTATAGACAGGGGTCTTGGCTGGACTTGTGCCGCGGCCCTCATGTTCAACACTTGGGGCAGATAGGGGCTGTAAAGGTGCTGTCCCAATCAGGAGCTTATTGGAGGGGGGATTCTTCCAACAAACAGCTCCAGAGAATTTATGGCACAGCTTTTCATACTGAAAAGCAGTTGAAAGTCTTTTTAAAAAAGCAAGAAGAGGCGAAACAGAACGATCACCGAGTTTTAGGCAAAAAACTGAACTTGTTTTATTTTAATGAGCTGTCGGCGGGAAGCCCTTTTTTTACTCCTTTGGGAGCAAGAGTTTATCGCTCTATGCAAAAATTTTTAGAAGAAAAATACAGAGAATATGACTATCAAGAAGTCATCACCCCTCAAATTTATCACTCCGACTTGTTTAAAACTTCAGGGCATCTTAGCCATTTCTCAGATAATATGTATGCTGTTTCAGATCAAGATAAAGAATCAGGAGATCAAGAATTTTTCTTAAAGCCTATGAACTGTCCAGGACATTGTCTTTTATATAAAAAAGACCGCTGGTCTTATAAAAACTTGCCATGGCGGGTGGCGGATTTTGGCCGGTTGCACCGAAGAGAGCCTGCGGGCGCTTTGCAGGGGCTAACACGAGTGAAAAGCTTTTGTCAGGATGACGCTCATGTTTTTTGCCGTCTGGATCAACTGTCCCAAGAAATTCAAAAGGGGGTTCAGATGTTGCGGGAAGTGTATAAAGTTTTTGGACTTGACGATTATAAAATCACGCTCTCTACCCGTCCGGAAGATCGTATGGGAGAGGATTCTTTATGGGATAAAGCCGAGCTGGCTCTTAGCTCCGCCCTTGAAAAATTAAATGTTCCTTTTGAGATACAAAAAGGGGAAGGGGCTTTTTATGGGCCTAAGTTAGATATAAGTGTCCGAGACGCTTTTGACAGATCTTGGCAGTTAGGGACTTTCCAATGTGACTTCAATCTTCCGAGAGCTTTTGATTTAAGTTATGTGAATGAAGAAGATAAAGAAGAACGGCCTGTCATGCTTCACCGAGCGATTTTAGGCTCTTTAGAGCGTTTTTTTGCCGTCTATTTGGAGCATTGCAAAGGGCGTTACCCCGCTTGGCTGGCCCCTGTGCCTACAGCGGTGTTGCCTTTAACAGATAAAGAGAAAGATTTTTCCTTAAATATTAAAAAAGCGCTTGAAAAAAAAGGAATAATTTGCAAAATAGATGATAGAAATGAAAAGCTATCTTATAAAATTCGTGAATCCCAGAATCAGCAAATTCCCTATATGCTAGTTATTGGCAAAAAAGAAGTTCAATCTCAGTCGCTTTCTGTTCGCTTGAGAACGGGAGAGCTTTTTTCTAATCTCCAGCCTGAAGAGTTTTTTAAGGGCTTGGAGCGGGAGATTCAATCCCACAGCCTCTCCTCTTTTTTAATTCATCCTCAATCTAAAAAAGGGAACAGTTATTAAGTCCAGAAAAAATTTTCGCGGCCGGTTTAAACGAGAGGAAAGACATCGTTTAAATGAGAGAGTCAGAGCTCCTAAAGTTCGTCTTATTGATGAAGAGGGGAAATTGATTGGAATTATGTCTTCTTTTTCAGCTTTGGATATGGCTAAAAATAAAGGGCTGGATTTAGTTGAGATTCATGACAAATCAGATCCTCCGGTTTGTAAAATTATGGATTATGGAAAATGGAAATTTGAAAATAAGAAAAAGGAAAAACAAAATAAAAAGAATCAAAGCAAGGTTTTGGTTAAGGAAATTCAAATGAGGCCGAGGACAGATGAAGGGGATATTAAAATTAAGCTGGCAAAAGCCAGAGAATTTTTGGCTATGGGGCATAAGGTAAAAATTAATCTGAGATTTTTTGGCAGAGAAATGGCGCATAAGGAGCTAGGGTTTAAACTGTTAAAAAAGGTGGAAGAGCGTCTTGCGGATTCTGCCAGTCCAGAAATGCCGGCTAAAATGGAAAGACGAACACTTTTTACAATTTTAGCTCCGCTTGGCTCTGGCAGTAAAAAAAGCCTGAAAGAAAAGCAACAAACTCCATCTAAAACAGCTGAGGATGTAGAAGAGAAGCAACAAACTTCGTCTAAAACAGTTGAGGATGTAAAAGAGAAGCAACAAACTTCGTCTAAAACAGCTGAGGATGTAAAAGAAAAGCAACAAACTCCATCTGAAGCAGTTAAGGATGTAAAAGCAAAACAACAAACTCCGTCTGAAACAGCTTAGGATGTAAAAGAGAAGCAACAAACTCTGTCTGAAACGGTTTGAGGATGTAACAAAGAATAGAGATAAGTTTGTTTCTTTTTATAGAAAATCAGCCTCAAAAACTTTGTCTATAATTTTTATATACTTGTTTATAGTATTTAAAATACCTTCTTCTAAGGCTGTAGCAATTAAAGCCTGGCCAATAGACACCTCCTTAATTTGAGGAACGGTTTTTAAAAGCTCAGAAAGATTTTGTTGATTCAAATCATGTCCCGCATTCACTTGCATATTTAACTGATTCACTTGATTAGCGCATTGTTTATATTGATGTAAGATGCTTTGATTTTTATAATTTTCAGCATAGGCTGATGTATAAAGCTCTATTCGGTTAGGGGAAATTTCCCGCAAAGCTGTGTATTGTTTTTTATTCATTATAAAAGGGTCTAAAAATAAGCTCACCCGAATTTGAGATGATTTTAGCTCTTGAGTTATCTGTTTAAGCAGAGGCTTATGTTTTATAAAGCTCCAGCCGGCATTTGAGGTGAGAGCCTCTGGAGAATCAGGAACAAGGGTGCACTGCTGAGGTTTCACTTGTTTAATGAGATCAATAAAATTGTCAGAGGGGTAGCCCTCTATATTAAACTCTTTGTTCGGATAGTTTTTTAATAGCTGGTTTAGCTCCAAAATATCTGTATAACGGATATGTCTTTCATCTGGGCGGGGGTGCGCTGTCAGACCACAGGCTTTTGACTTTAAAATAATTTTTGCAAAATAGATGAGATCAGGAGTGTTTTTTCCTCTAGCATTCCTTAAAGTGGCTATTTTATTGATATTGACGCTTAGTTTTGTTTTTTCTAATTTCATTTTTTATAAATGGATTGTTATTTATAGTGTGAGCATAAAGAAAAAAATTTTATTTAGTTATACTGATCCTGTTTGAGTTTTCCTTCCTTTTGTCACTCCCGCGAAAGCGGGAGTCTAG
>JAPPIY010000256.1 GCA_026914095.1 Oligoflexia bacterium | reverse complement strand
ATCCAAAACAGTATAATCCAAATCTTCTGATAAACGGTGAGTTTCAAGGTGACATTTTTTTAAACAAGTCCCACCTTTAAAAATCAAGTTCTGAGAAAGATCTTTGTGTGCTGATATGCCAGCCAAAAGCCATCCCAACACATAGTCTTTTTCAACAATGTCAACCCTGAGATTTAGGGATTCTGCTATTTTAAGAATCTCTTTTTTGTCTATCATATTCCTTTCTCCACATAGTAGAAACTTTTATATTCCACTTCCTAATAAAAAATTTACCTTTTACAGAAGGGTCAAAAGCTGAATAACCAGCAGAAATTTTATTCTGCAAAGATTTAATAGTACGATTATCAACGAGCTTGTTAAGTTCCAACAAAAAGCCCAATCTTTTAAAAATTGTTCTGTTTCTCATTTTTTTTCCATATCGGATCAACAATTTAAGGTCTCTGTGTTCAGAATCCCAATACTCCATAAAAAAATCCTGAACCACCCTCATGCTCCCTCCAAGATGAGGATCATCCAAGAGATCAATAATGGTTTTTGAAGGGTCAGAAATCTTGACTTTTACATTACTTCTCCAAACCATCTTTGTTCCAAACATTTTATATGGCTTGATTGTTTTTAATTTTAATCTAACACTTCCAAGTGTAACTTCCCTTAATACCACTGGCTTAACTGTTAAGTAAAAAGTGGTTAAAAAAAGTTGCTCAGTAAAATCCCAATGCTTAATAGCACTGAATCCTCCTATATAGCCAGGAGAAAATGCTCTGTCAGCAACCAACCATTCATCTTCTACTGGCAAATCAGGATCATACTCCAAAGGAATAGGCCAATACATTCCTCTTTTAATTCTTCTGAGCCAGCCGGCATTGTGCCAACGGGAAAGTAAGCGAGCCGATTCATTTTGTGGCAAAGATAATATATTGGACACCCGTTTAGGAGTCAGTATATTATCAGAAGAAGACTCAATAATTGTCTTCAATCTTGCTCTTGATTTACTTCCAATTCCAGATAATTGTCTCATGGTATATATTTTATATCATAATTACCTGAATATGGCAAATATAATATATTTATTATACTATTTTATGACAAAACGCCTGAAAACTCAAGATATTCCTATACTATTTTAAGAACAATTTACTAATAAGGACAACCTGTCTCTACCTTGCTATAGATTCTCTTTACGGGATTTTTACGGGATACTCCGGTTATAAGAGGTCTTGAGCGGTTATCAACGGGATGCAAGAGTAGGTTTTTGTTTGGTTATTGTAGTTTTTCAGTGTTTTGAAACCCGTCCCGTCTGGCTTCTCAGGCCCACCATATATTTTATAACTGCTTAAAATTGCTAATACTTTTTGATTGATTTTTAGTTTGGAGGTGATTTTGGAGGTGATTTTCCAAAAACATTCCAAAAAAATCACTTTGACATTTTGTTTTTGTTTCCAAAAATATCAAAAACTCTTGCTGTCTTTTCAGCAACTCTTCTGTCAAGCAGAGCTACCACCTTAGCATATCTTTCCGTCATTTGACTTGAAGTATGTCCAAGGCTGGCTTGCACGGCTGAAATACTATTTGTAGCCATAGAGCCGCTGTAGCGTAAGTGAAGCGCGCTAAAAAAGTGGACTAAAAGTTAAGGGTGGCTTTAT
Source organism: Oligoflexia bacterium (assembly GCA_026914095.1). Classification (GTDB taxonomy): domain Bacteria; phylum Bdellovibrionota; class Bdellovibrionia; order Bdellovibrionales; family UBA1609; genus JACOND01. The sequence goes on along the minus strand of JAPPIY010000256.1, from coordinate 4,658 downwards.
AGATAATAGGGTCAGAAAAGGAGGGCAAGATGAAGAAGAAAGATCGCAGGGGATATAGTCAGGAATACAAGCAGGAGGCTGTAGAGCTGGCGAGAAAGCTTGGAGTAGCTCAGCATCCAGGAAGCTGGATATTCTGCTGAGCTGTCTTCAACGCTGGAAATCCCAAAAACAAGCTCCGGTTGAAAAATCTCAAGACATTGTGAAACTTCAATCAGAAGTGAGGAGACTAAAAAAGGAGTTAGCGGAAGAAAAGGCTGTAGTTGAGATGTTGAAAAAAGCGACAGCTTTTTTTTCAAATTCGGAAAGCTCTAAGTCCTCTGATAAGGTAGTTGTTTCTTCTTCTGGGATTTGTTCGCTATTCTTAGCTACACTGGAAGTTTCTTGATTTTCTGTCTTTGGGGTAACTATTTCCTGAACAGGATTTGTTTCTAGTAAGAAAAGGTCTTCATCAGTAAAAGATAAATCCTCGCAAGCAGAAAAAATAAAAAATAAGAAAATCAAAAAAATAAATTTCAAGCTCATAAAACTCCTTTCCGTTTTCGGACTTCAAAGCATTTCAGAAAAAGCAAGAAAAAAAAAGAGGGGTAAATGCAGATTATTATTCAGTGAATAATAATTACGAGGAAAAGTTATTCATAAGTGAATAGAGCGCAAAAAAACAGCTCTATTTTTCTTAAATACCCTTAAAAGTTATTCACAAGTGAATAACTTTTTTATTTTCATATTTAAAGTAGGGTGATTTTCAGGGCAGAAATTTCACATTTGATTATTTTTTATTTTTGAAATACAGAAATAAAAAGTGATTTTATATTTATAAAAATCTGTTTTTATGTCACTATCAGTTTTTTAAAAAGCTTTTCTTTTACTAAGTCATAAACAAAGAATTGTCTTGATAATAGGTCTTGTTTCAAAAACCCCTCACTTTCTGGAATAACAGTAGAAATATATTTTTCGATATTTTGTTCCATTCTTTTCACATCTAAAAAATCCAATCCAGAGACAGAAGACAATTTTATAAAAGATATAGCATTAAAAATAATTGTCTTATAAGCTAAATAGAATTTCCATATGTCTTTTGATACATAAGGCTCAATTTCATGTTCCTTTGTTCCTCCTTTAAACCCTTTTTCAATGTTTTGAATTATTGGATTAAAAAGTCTTTCTGTTTCTTGGAAAGCTCTTTGCATTCTTATTTTTTTTGTTTCTTCCATTGCTTCCCATTGTTTCAGTTTTTTAAAATTCAAATTTTGCATCTCTCTACAAATAAATTCTCCTTGAGAAAGGATATTTATATTCTCTTTTATCTGCTCTATAGCATTTAATTTTTTTTCATTAAGAAGAGCATCTTTATTCTCTTTGATTCTAAGATTTGATTTATAGCTTTCCAATCCTTTTTTAAGCCTTTGTTCCCAATATTTTCTGAAAAACCAACCAAGAATTGAACCTATAAAGACTAAAAGTATATTCAATGTTTCAAGCATAAATTACTGTTCTTTGTTAAATTAAAATACCCAAGGCCCTGGAGCTTTCCAATAATTCGGCAGGGGCTTTTTTAGTGTAAGAGCTTTTACTATGGGCAAAAGAAACAATTTTAAAAATTCTATAACATCAGAGAGAGAAGGGGAGTCTTCTTGATTTAATGTTTTTATAAAAGACTTCCATTCCTTTTCTTTCTTTTTTATAAATTCCTGCTTAAAAGCTGTAATTTCCTGTTTTAAAGAAGAGCCTCTATTTTTAAAGGTTAGCCCAATAGCTTTTGATAATTGATGATCATAAAAATCATGTTGCCGAGATGACACCCATAAGTCATAAAAATCTTTCATCCGGCTGTTCCAGTCTCCTAATTTCATCAAAGCTTCAAATTTTTCTGCGACAATACTTTCCAAACTATAGCACCAAAGCTTAGGAGCAGGAAATTCTAAAATACAAGGAAAAACTATTTTCTCTTTCGGTTCAGGAAAAATGACATCACGAAAGCTTATGTCAATTTGCATGTTGATTTTTGCCGAATCCAATGCCCCATGAAATAAAACCCGCATACCCTTATAAGCAGTATCTCTCTTAATATCTTCAAGGCGCATACTTTGTAAATCAAAAACAAGGCCGTCCTCTTCTAATTTGGTAGATAGAATACCCTTTATTTGCTTTATTATTTCAGATGTTTCATCACTTCTTTTTTGTGATATATCAATATCCATAGTAGGACGAAACTTCTCCACTTTTCTCACCTGCAAAGCCAAAGCTCCCTTGAGAATAAAGGAATCTGCGTAATCAGATTGAGACAAACGATACAAAAACCTCTCCATAGCATAGTATTGAATTAGCTCATTAAAAGGTCTTTTGTCTTTTCTGGATATATTTAGAAGCCTCTGTCTCACAGAAGCCGGAACATTTGTAATTTGTTTTCTTGTCATATTATACTCTCTATATAGGGCTTCATGATATTTTCAATACGACATATTTTTGCATATTTCATTAACTTTGTTGGATTAAATTTTTTTCTTTCTTTGTAGAAAGCTAAAGCCTCCAATACAATGTTCATGCCAATCTTATTTCTAAATTTAAAGCAATCCACTATTGTTTTTTCAGGGTTGTATATTTTAACAGGAATTTTATCAAAGATATGTTTACCAATACCCGAAGAAAAGCTTTGAGCGGAAAACTGATGAATAGAAATAGGAGGATAGTCTATTCTTGGCTTGTAAGCGTTTCGCTTAATAGCCACCCAAATTTTATGAGGAATTTGTGTTGTTAAATTATGAAAAGCCAAAGCGGAAATTAAACAAACTACTCCATTTGGAACTCTCAAGGCCACTGCCACAAAATCAGGATGAGATACCTTATTTTGCTTTAATTTATACAAACCATAAGACATTTGCTCCAAAACCCCTTTATCCCTCAAATTGTATAAAGTTCTTGGATGAATATGTTTTTTTATGGCTTCGTTAGCCTTTATAATGCCTTTATTGGCTTTGATAATACGGATAGCATTTTTTTCTTTAGAGATATTCATGGATAAAAACCTCTTCATTTGTCTATATCTGAGTATAGTTTTATCCATATTTAGAGTAAAATCAAGGAGAAATTTAATAAAATTTATCAGAAAAAGAAAAAAGTCTTGCTTTTGTTCAGAATATCTAAAATAAATTCATTTTATTTAGATTAAATTTTGTTTTTTGTTAAGCTAATAAGGCTTTTATTTGTTTTTTTATCTGTTTAGAAACAAAATATTTATTATCCAGTGTATCTGTAACATATATTTTAGATGAATTTTTGTCTAAATTATATTGTTGAGAATGGAAATGTCCTGAAGGTAGAACTACCCCCATACCAGTATGAGATCCATCTGAACGAAAAAAGTCAATTATTTTTTCGTTGTCTGCCCAAAGCTCTTTTATCTAAACCATTTTATTAGACCCATTTATATAATTTATATGCATCAAACTTCTATATAGTCCTATCTCAAATCCCAACTTTGGTTTTTCAATCTTATACATCCTCACATGAGACCATATTGAAACTACTAAAGCCACCGCTGAAATACTTAAAGCAATAATCTCTGTTATTGGACTTCCCCAATTTAGTGGACACTTTGTGAAAGTTTTTTTGTTTAAACTCCCTATACTGTTTTGGGCTCATCATGTCAAGTGATGAGAGCTTTCTTTTTGGATTATACCAAGTTTCTATATATTCAAAAACAGCTTGTCTCATTTCTTTCTCTGTTTTTGGGTTCTTTTATAAATCATTTCCTTTTTTAAAGAACTAAAAAAACTCTCTACATAAGCATTATCATAACAATTTCCTTTTCTAGACATACTCGGTCTTACATTCTGGTTTTTTAAAAAATTCCTATAAGCCTCTGAGGCATATTGGACACCACGATCCGAATGAAAAATCACTCCCGCTTGAGGACCTACTTGTACTTAGGTGGAAATACTTGGACAGTTCCTCCCAACAATCTGATGTTTAAGTTGCCTTTTCACCTCCTTTATCTTTGTTCGGTTTTTTCATCCAATCCCTTAAAGTTTGTAAAGGAGTTTTCCCCTTTGTCCGGACGACCACAATACTCCCTGCCATTATCCGTCAACAAAGACCCTATCCTTAAACCATATCTGTCATAAAAAGGCAGAACCCTCTTATGAAGCAAAGCCACAGAATGCAAAGAAATATTATTTCTATCTTTTAATTCCTTTTTTGATATTGTTTTCCGGAAATGCTTGTTTACAATATAAAAAAGGAAGACATCACATCTTATACAGAGGTAACTATGTGGAAAAAGTTTATGATTATCTCGAAGAAAAAGGAAGTCCTAAAGATTTTGCCTTTGAATTTAAATTAACACCTGTTCTTGGTAATAACTTTTCATATATAAAAGGTCATAGAATGCTATTCTACAATCCAAAAACTCATCCCGTTCTTGTTATTAAATCGGTGAAATATACACAAAAACCTCCCTTTTTTTATGAAGGGAATTCTTTACAAGTCTATTACATAAATCGGATTAATGAGGCTGATTATAAAAACCGAAAAATTTTTATTATTAGAAGAGACAAATATGCAGTGAGATATTATGACGATGTTTCTGATCAAGTTTTATTCCAGCTTCTTCCCAAAAAAGTGATAGGGCGGTTTGCGGTTTTTGAACTCAGCCTTTCCAG
>JAPPIY010000104.1 GCA_026914095.1 Oligoflexia bacterium | reverse complement strand
AGTCAAGCGAGGCTCATAAAAGGAGATCGCCTGATCTCAATTCAAGATCAGAAAATTAACAGCTGGGAGCAGGTTTTAGATCAAGTGAAAAACTCTTCAGGCGCTGAATTAAAAATTCAATACCAGAGAAAAGGAGAAGTCAAAACCGTTTTTATCTCGCCAAAGCCTTTATTTGTAGAGGGAAATGTAAAAAAGAGATATATGCTGGGGATTGTTTCTGGCGGTCAGACCGTTTGGCCTCCAGAAGTTTTAAGAAAAAGAAATTTTTTAGAATCCTTCAGCTATTCCGTTTATGAAACAGGGAAATGGCTAGCTGTTATATCTGTGGGTTTAGCACGATTGATACAAGGAGAAATCTCTGTCAGGACATTAGGCGGCCCTGTAACAATTGGCAGGATGGCTCATAGCTCTTTTCATCATGGCCTTTTATCTTTTCTCTTTTTAATGGCCTTAATCTCTTTAAATTTATTCTTTTTAAATCTTTTGCCCATTCCTCTTTTAGATGGGGGCTATATTTTATTTTTCACTTTAGAAGGGATTTTAGGCCGCGCGATTTCTGTTAAAAAATTAGTTTTGGCCCAGCAAGTGGGGTTGGTTTTTATTCTTTCTTTTATGGGGCTGGCTTTCTTTAATGACATTTATAATTTACTGAAAGCCTGGTGATGTCTTATTTTTTATCTTTGGACTGCTCTTTGCCTTCAGCGGAAGTTTCTCTTTTAAAAAGCTCGGAAAAGTCTTTAAAGTTATTGGCCCATAGCCGTTGGACACATAAAGCTTTTAAATCTGCGCACAGTGACAGGCTTTCTTCAGAAATAGACCGGCTTTTTAAAAAGGCAAGAGTTCAATTGGAGGATTTGAATTATATAGCGGTGGGAGCGGGGCCAGGAAGATTTACAGGCGTGAGAACAGCTATAACAACCGCAAAAGCTTTGTCTTTCAGTTTGAAAATTCCTGTTTATCCTGTAAATTCTCTAAAAATTTTAGCGGAAGAATTTTATGGCAAAGCGCCAGCTCTTTTTGTAAGCCTTTATGCCTTTAAAAATCAAATTTATTTTGCGGAGTTTTATTCTAAAAAAGAGCAGGTTTTTGTATTGAGTTTTGAGCAGTGGCAGAAGAAAATTGAAAATCTTTCCCAGACTTTAAAACAAGAGAAAATAATATGTGTTTCAGATATAGAAAAATTTTATCCTTTAGAGTCTCATTTCAACCAGAGAATTTTATTTAAAAAACCAAAGCTTTCCACTGTTAATCTTGTTAAAATTGTTTTAAGGGAAAAAATGCAAGCCCAAAACTGGTTGAGTTTAAAAGCCGACTATCTCAGATCAGCGCTTTAAGGAAAGAGGGGTTTTAGCCAGAGGTTATTTTGGAGTCTTTTAAAGAAGTTTTAATTACAGAGGAGTTTAAGAATTTAAGGCTGGATGTTTTTTTAACAAAAAATGATTTTGCCTCTTCTCGGGCTAAAGCCTTAAGGCTTATTTCCAGTCAGGCTGTGTTTTTAAAAGGAAAAGCTTTAAAAGCCTCTTACCGTTTAAGATCGGGGGATTTATTAAAAGTTTTTCTTTCGCCTGATGACAGCCATCAAAAAGACATTTTAAGCCCTTATGACTATCCTTTGGAGATTGTGTTTGAGGATGAGGAAATTTTAGTTGTCAATAAGCCGGCCGGCTTGGTTGTGCATCCGGCCCCTGGACACAAAGATAAAACTTTAGTGAATATTTTGTCTTCAAAAAAAAAACTGTCTCCGGGATCTCAGAATCTTCGTCCCGGGGTGGTTCATCGTTTAGACAAAGGGGCCAGCGGTTTATTGATTTTGGCGAAAACAAAAAGATCAGAACAGGATTTGATCCAGCAGTTTAAAAGACAGGAAATACAGAGAAAATATTGGGCTATTGCTCTTCGCGCTCCAGCCCCTTATGAAGATCAAATTGAGACTTGGATCGGCCGGCACCCTGTTCTTAGGAAAAAATTTATAGCTTTAAAAGAGTTTAGAGCTGGGAGCAAAAAAGCGGTTACTTTTTATCAGCTTATAAAACAGCATTCCAGCGGAATCTCTTGGATTCACTGCCAGCTCAAAACAGGGCGGACTCATCAGATTAGAGTTCATCTTTCTTCTATAGGCTGTCCGCTGTTAGGGGATTCTCTTTATGGGCAGAAAAAGCTCTCTTTTATAAAAGATCAGGGCTTAAAAAAGGAAATTCAAGATTTAGACCGCATAGCTCTTCATGCTTATTTCTTGCAGTTTATTCATCCTCAATCTAAGAAAACCTTGTTTTTTGAAATCCCCTGGCCTGAAGAGCTGTATTTTTTATTAAAAAAGTTGAAGTTTTTGGATTTAAAATAAACAATTTCAAAAAAATTTCCGATAAGTTTCTTAAAGCAATTGCTGTAAATAAAGGAAAAAATTTGAAATTTATAAATATTAAAACGATTTCGGACAAATTAGAGGAGCTATTGTCTTCTTTTTTTTCTCTAAAAGGCTTCTTTTTGGCCTTTCTTATTTTACTTTCTATTTTCATTAATTTTGTATTTGTTACTCAACCTTTAAAGATAAAAAGCAGGGTTTCTCAAATTTATAAGAAGAATCTTCGTCAAACTTTAAGTCGGGTGGAAGGGCCTTTAACTGAAATTGGCATGGATATTCGGGTTCTTAAGGTAAAACAAGAGGATAAAATTTACTTAGAGTTTCTGTCTAAAAAAGCTAATAATTCTTATTGGTTTATTAATTCTGTAGAGCTAAAAGGCAGTCGTGAAGCTTATTTTGATTACCATGGGGATCCTAGCTCTCTTTTGTTAGTAGATGCTGATAAGGATGGTCTCCTAGATGTTGTAGCTCCTACTTTTGATAAATTTTTTTGGCCTCATAGAAATTTAGTGGCTTATAATAAAGAAACTAAAAAATTTGGGTTAAAAAAACAAGACTCTTATCCTAGAGTCATTGCTCCCGAGCAACGGGAAAATTTTTTCTCTTGCGGTTTTTGGTGTCTTGGGGATTGAGTTAGGCTCTGGAAAAATCATTTGCTGCAAAAAAGCTTGCTGTTTTTAGCGCAAGGGTTAAACTCAAGCGGGAAGAGGATAGTTGAGAAGGTCAGTTACGCACTCCCGATAGTAGGAAGGAGCGCTTTCCATAAAGTTGAGTTTAATTTCAAAAATATCTTTCTTTTTTAGTTGTATTTTTTTTATAACTCCATAAAAAGGTATTTCATACTGAGATAAAAAGAGTTCCACGGGACTATTTAAAAACTTAGGGAAATCACTTTCTGAAATGTTAAAGAATTTTCTTTTTGACTGCACAGTTAAACCTTGTTTTGTAACAGAAACCAACTCACTGTAAGGAGATAAAACTTCTTTTGTTTTTAGAGATATGAGATCTGTCCAAATTTTATTTTCTTGTTTTTCTATAATTTTCATAATGTTTTTCCTTTAATAACTTGCCCTCTAATAAACCTATCGGTTGTTTTGTAAATATCTGAAGAAATTTTAAATAAAATCAAAAAAAGAGATAATTTTATTAAAAAGTGATTACAAATCAGACAGTTTGAATACAAAGTTTAAACAGTTTGAGGCTTAATCTTAATTTTGAGTGTAAAACATCTTGTTTTTTATGATTTTAATAGAATGAGCTAAAGGCGCGGAGAGTTGATGAGCTTTTATTTTTTCTTTTTATGAAGAGCTTTTTTAAAGCTAACAAGGAGAATAAGAACTCAGTGAAAACTAAATCTTAAAATGAAAGGCTGTTTAAAAATGAGAATGTTTTAACTGGCTGAGGGACAGCTTGCACAAATATTTTAAAGGCTCTAAAATAAAATCTCCAGTGAGACAAGAGCTTTTGAAATCTTTGTTATTGTATTTATTCAAGTCCATCTTTAGCTGTTTTAAAGGCTGTAGATGAGTCAAGTCGCTTTTGTTGTATTGTAAAACCAGAGGAAATTGAAGTAAATTTTTCCCCTGATTGGTTAAAAACTCTTCCATTTCTGAAAAGGATTCTTTATTTTTTTGTCTGTCTTCTTTTTTTGAGCTGGCTACAAAAACCACTCCATCAGCTCCTCTTAATAAAGTCTCATTTTCTTTTTTGGATTCATTGTTTAGGCTGTAAATGTGAAAATAGGCTTTAAAGCTGAAAATCTCACCAATAGAGAGAACTAGAGCATACATTTCTTTTTTAAAAGGCAGTTGAATAAAGCTTAACTTCTCTTTATCAAACTTCTCTTTTATATATAAAAGAGAAGTTTTTTTCCCGGCGCCTTCAGGGCCATAGTAGAGAATTTTACAGTGAATCTCCTTTGAGTTAGTGTTGATAAGAGACATTAAAAATAACTTCTGTTTTCAATGGCTTGGCCCAGTGTTTTATCATCTACAAAGGAAAGATCGCTTCCTAGAGGAATCCCTAAAGCCGGCCGGGAAATTTTTACATCTAAGTCTTTAAAATTTTCCATAATATAGAGCGCTGTTGTGTCTCCTTCTAGATCGGAATCAATAGCTAAAATTAGCTCTTTAAATTTCTTTTTATAAATGCGATCTTTTAATTGTTTTAAAGTGAGATCTTTAGGGTGAATTTGGTTTAAAGGGGATAAAACACCGTGTAAAACATGATAATGTCCTTTAAAAATGCCACAGCTTTCTACTCTAAACACATCAAAGGCTTGCTCTACAACACAGATAAGCTCCGGGTTTCGCGAGCTGTCTTCACAAAAAGAGCACAGCTCTTTTTCTTGTGTGAAATTAAAGCATTCTTTGCATTTTTTTATTTTTCGCTTTAGCTCTAAAAGAAGTGAAGAGAGTTGTTCTTGGTCTCCTGTTTTTAAAAAGTGCTGAACCAGCCTCTCTGCGCTGCGAGGCCCTACTCCAGGAAGCTTTTTTAACTCAAACAGCAAAGACTGAAGAAGAGGAAGGCCTTTCATGCTCTTTATTTCAAGATTCCCGCCGGCTTTTGTCAATCTTTTTAACCGATTTAATTTTTCCGTCAAAAAGATCTGTCACTTGATTGACAAAAGGGTTGTCTCTAGCTTGCCTTAAAAGCTTATTTTTCTCTAAAGATCTTTCTTCTTCTCTTAGGGAGATGAGAGACTCTTTGTTAAAAAAATCTATTTTTAATTTTTCCTTCGTTTTGAGAAAAAAGCTTAGTTCTTGTTCTAATAGTTTGCGAAAAGACTTTTCTTCCACCTTTTTTTTAAGATAAGAAAAGCTCTCTGGAACAAAAAGGCAAAAAAGAGTTGGGGACTTCTTTTTAAAGGATAAATTTTCTATCAAGCCCGCCAGACTGCGATCCCTTTTTCTTAAATGCTCTAAAAACTCAAATCTCTGCTCAAAGTCTTCCAGAGAGTTTTCTGATTTGGCTGGAGAGGTCTGCTGGCTGGAGTTAGAGAGAGTCTTTTTTTTTGATTCAAGGGGGCTTTTGTTTGTTTTTGAGGAAGGGAGGGAGCGGGAGAGAGAAGGAGGGGAAGAAGAAAGAGCGGGAGAGGACTCTTTTTTAACAGAGCTCAAAGGAGTGATTTCTTCTATTCGGGGGGCTGAGCAAAGCCTTAAAAGCAGGATTTCTAAAAACATTTCACTGTCCTGACAAAAACTCATTTCTCTTTCTCCTTTTAAAAGCATATCAAATAAAAAGTGGAGCTCCTCAGGGCTGATAGAGCTGATATTTTGTTTCATAAACTCAATCTCTTCTGTGTCCGCTTGAACTAAGGGAGGGTCATTGCCGGGGTTTTGCTTCAAAAACAACAGATGGCTGGCAGATTCAATGAGGTTTTGCAAAAAGAGCTTTGATTCCACTCCTTTTATCCTTAAAAGCGCAATGAGTTTTACGATGTCTTCTTCTTTTTTTTTCAACAAAGCCGACAGGCAGTTTCTTAAAAGTTCGGGATCACTCAAGCCTAAAATTTTTATCACTTCTTCTAAATTATCCCCGCAAAAGGTGATCACTTGATCTAAGAGACTCTGAGCATCCCTTAAAGAGCCATGAGAGTGTTTGGCCAATAGCCACAAAATAGAATCAGAAATGGAAAAATCCTCTTCTTTACAAATTTTTTTCAGCTGGTTTTTTATAGAAAGAGGAGGCAGTAAATGGAAATCCAGCTTTTGGGATCGGGATAAAACAGTGAGAGGAATTTTATGGCTTTCTGTTGTCGCCATAATGAAAATGACATGGCTGGGAGGCTCTTCTAAAGTTTTTAAGAGGGCGTTAAAAGCGCTGTGAGAGAGCATGTGAACCTCATCAATAATATAGATTTTCCAAAAGCCGGCGCTGGGCATATAAGCCACAGTGTCTCTCAGCTCCCGAACAGCATCCACTCCATTGTTGCTGGCCCCGTCAATTTCTATGACATCTAAGTGACGGCTTTCTCCAATTAAAAGACAGTCCTCAC
>JAPPIY010000002.1 GCA_026914095.1 Oligoflexia bacterium | reverse complement strand
GAATACACTCAAGACAGTCCGGCTCAAATTCCCTCTTCTTTTTTAATAAGGGTAAAAAATGGAAAAGCTTTTCCTGCTTTTCAAAAAAATAAAAATATTTTACTGTTTCAGTGGAGCGATTTTTTAGCGGGCAAAGTTATTTTAGAAGATTCTATTAAAAATAAAATTATTTCTGCTCTACAAAAAACAAGAAACAATTTTTGCGCTTTAAATAATGTTTTTTATCCAGAAGGTTTTATTTTAGTGATAAAGGATCATTTAAAACAGCCATTAGAAATACATTACACACAATCCAGTAAAAATGAAGAGCGGGGATTTAACCTCAGAAATTTTCTTTTTATAGAAAAGAGAGCTCAGGTGGTGGAGATTTTTTATCCGCGGGAAGAGAAAAAACCTTTGTTTTTAAATATTCAAACCGATTGTTTTTTAGAAGAAAAAGCAAATTTAGAATATTGTTCAGTGGATCAAACCAGTGATCAGGATATTCTGATTCATCATTTATTTTCCAATCTTTCTAAACATTCTAAAGCTTATTTTTTTACTCTCTGTTTGAATGCGGGGTTGAGTCGATGGTTTAAGGAAGTCCAGCAAGCTGAAAAAAGCGAATCTCAAATTAAAGGGCTGAGTTTAATCGCTGGAAATTCACACACGGATCATAGAGTGATAGTGAAACATCAGGGGAAAGGGGGACTAAGCCAGCAGATTTACAAGTCTTTTTTATTTGATTCCGCCAGACATATTTTTCAAGGTCTTATTTCAATAGACAAACGAGCGGATGAGTCAGATACTAGCCAGCTTAATAAAAATTACTTGTTTGGGCCTAAAGCTTTTGCTGTGGCTTTTCCAGAATTGGATATTTGCCCCTCTAATGTGAAGGCTAACCATGGAGCCGCTGTCTCCTCTTTTTTTGAAAACAAGCAGTTGGTTTTTTATCTTAAATCGCGGGGGATTGATCCTGTTTTATCTTTTCATTTAGTTTTATTGAGTCTTGTCCAAGAAACTTTATTGGGTTTGCGGGATAACAGTAAAAATTTAATTCAAACTTTAATTGGACAGAGGCTTTCTTCTTTAGAGAGATCTTTAGAAAATAGTAACTATGAGTAAAATCAATATAAAAAATTTAAGAAACCGATTCCCTCAGATTGCTTTTATGGATCAGAATGGGGAATCTTATTTGGACAGCGCCTCCACTTCTTTAAAAATGGATATAGTGATAAATACTTTAACAGAATTTTATAAAACCAGTGTCTCTAATGTTCATCGGGGAGAGCACCATCTCAGTTTGAAAGCCACAGAGCAGTATGAAAAAGCGCGGGCAGTTACAGCCGACTTTATAGGAGCGCAGGAAGATGAAATTATTTTTACAAGAAACACAACAGAAGGCTTGAATTTTTTAGCTGAAAGCTTAAGCGGTTTTTTAAAAGAGGGAGATGAAATTTTAATCACAGAAATGGAGCATCATTCTAATTTTTTGCCTTGGCAAAACTTAGCACGCCGATTCAATCTCAAATTGCAAATTGCTCCCGTTACAGAGCAGGGAGAATTGGACTTGCCCGCTTTTGACAAACTTTTAAATTCTAAAACAAAGATTTTAGCTCTCACTCATATTTCCAATGTCACAGGGGTTGTCAATCCCCTGGATAGAATTATTCCTTTAGCGAGAAAAACCCCTGCTTTTATTATAGTTGATTCAGCTCAATCCGTGTCTTGTCTGCCTTTGAATGCGCAAAAAATGGACTGTGATTTTTTGGTGTTTTCCGGTCATAAAATTTTTGCTCCTTCAGGAATAGGGGCGCTTTATGGAAAAAAATCTTTGTTGGAAAAACTTCCTCCCTATCAAAAAGGAGGGGGAACTATTTTTAAAGTGACAAAGACTCAAACCGAATGGGCCGACAGCCCGGCGAAATTTGAAGCGGGAACCCCTTTTATAGAAGGGGCTTTGGCTTTAGCGAAGGTGTTGTCTTTTTTAAAAGCTGAGGTGGATTTTGAAGAAATTTTAAAGTGGGAAAAAGAGTTAGTCAGCCAAGCGGAAGACTCTTTATCGGATATTGAGGGAATTAGTTTTATTGGACCTAAAAATAATCGCTCCAATATTTTATCTTTTGTTATAGAGGGTCTGCACTCTTCGGATTTGGCTTTTATTTTGACCAAGCAAAAAGTGGCTCTTCGCGCAGGGCACCACTGCTGTATGCCCTTGATGCAAAAAATGAATTTAAAATCAGGAACTGTGCGGGCTTCTTTTTCTGTCTATAACAGAGAAGAAGACATAAAGGCTTTAAAAACAAGTCTCTTAAAAGCCTTAAGCTTGTTATACTGATCTGGTTTTGTTCTGTCTGCTCCTAGAAAACAGAACTTCCGCGCAGGAAGCTAGTTCAAAGCCTGTTTAGTTGCTTTTTTGCGAATATTGTTCTCTTGAAACCGTAAATGCAAGAGATCAGAAGTCTTTTTCGCCGATTCAGTGATTTTTTACGGCAGTTTCTTTTCAGAGCAAAATTTCCAAAACGGCAGTATTACAGTTTTTTTATCCAACTCAACATGTTTTGAGCCTAGATGCACTTGATAAAATTGAGGGATATTTGTTCTAGCTTTAAAATAGTTGATATGGGGGGACACCTGCTTTTCCCCTGTTTTGCATTCCACGGCAAATAAAGCTTTTTTATTTTTTAGAACGACAAAATCTATTTCTCTTTTGTCTGTATCTCTTAAAAAACGCAATTCCATTTTAAAGCCTTCTGTATCTTCTAAGAAATGACAGTATTTCAAAAGATGACTAGCTACCATATTTTCAAACCGGAAAGCTAAATCTTCAATAGCGCTCCAGTCCCAAAGGTAAAGTTTTTGCTCTTTTTTAACAGCGCGTATTCGTGGCGATCCATAAGGTGAAATTCGGTAAGAGTAATAAATATTATCTAAAATTTGAGCCCAGCGGCGAATCGTGCTGTGATTAGCCGATAAATCATCAGCTAGATTTTTTATAGAAAGAGGAGAGCCTATACGATACGGGAGAGCATCCGCCAGCAGTTCTATAGCGCTCAACTCTTTAACTTGATCGAGATCGCTTAAATCGTCATTGACAATTCTATAAGTCCGCTCTCTGTGCCATAGACGCAAATTTTTCTCTGTCCCTTTAAAAAAAGGTTCTGGAAAACCTCCAAACTTTAACAGCTGTTCTGCGCTTGTTTTATTTGAAGAAGAAAGCTCTCCTAATGTGAGTGGATGAAGCCTGAGATATCGATAACGGCCTAAAAGAGAGTCACCGCCCCGCCTGTAATAATCCAACCGGGCAGAGCCTGTAACTAAAAACCGATATTTATATTTTTTAGTGTCATATAAGCCTTTAATGAGAGAACGCCAATTTTTAAATTTGTGAATCTCATCAAAACATATAGTTTTTTTATTTATAGCCAGCTCTGCCTTTTTTATATTGTATCGGGCGGATGGATCATCCCAATTTAAATAAGCGGGGTTTTCCACAGAGGGAGGTTTTAAAAAGTTAAGACAAAGAGTTGTTTTTCCTACCTGCCTAGGGCCGCCAAGAAAGACCATTTTATCCTGTAAAAAATTTCTTATAGGCCGGGTCAAATACCTTTTATAAAAAGTGTCCATAGCTTGTAAGTATCATATTAGTAAATGACAGTCAATCATCAAATACTAATGAGTCAATGATGATCGGTCATCAAATACTAATAAATGAAAATGTCGATAGCTTTAAAAACAGGATCAGTAAAACACTCTATTCGTCGGCAATTTTTTTTTGAGGCTTGATGAATTTCTGTTTAGGATTTGAAAAACATAGACAAAAGTCTGGATTTTTTCCTAAAAAAATGAGCGCTTTTAGTCTGACTTAAAAATACTCATGAGTATTTTTAACTTGACTTAAAAATACTCATGCTTTATTTTTAAGAAAAATAATAGGTTTTTATGAAAATTAAAAGATACTTAGTTGATTCCATTAAAAGTGATTTGAAAAGAAAGATGGTTTTTGTTGGAGGGCCCAGGCAGGTGGGAAAAACGACTTTGGCTTTAAGCTTTTTGAAACAAGTCTCTAATAAATACCCAGCTTATCTAAATTGGGACATTCCTCATCACAGAAAGAAAATTTTAAAAAATCAGCTTCCTTTAAGTTATAAAACCCTTGTTTTGGATGAGATCCATAAATTTAAAAAATGGAGAGCTTTAATGAAAGGCCTTTACGATGAACATCATTCCAGTCATTCTTTTATGGTGACAGGATCCGCCCGATTGGATCACTTTTCCAAAGGCGGGGATTCTCTTATGGGGCGGTATTTTTATTATCGTCTTCATCCTTTTTCTCTCCTAGAGATCAATAAAAATCCAAACCGTAAGGATTTAAAATTGCTTTTAAAATTTGGAGGTTTTCCTGAGCCTTTTTTGAGCCAATCTCCAGCTAACTGGAGAAAATGGCAGAATAATAGGAATAGACAGGTGATTTATGAAGACTTAAGAGACTTGGAAAAAGTGAAAGAGATTTCTTTAATTGATCTTTTGGCAGAATCTTTACCCGACAAAGTAGGCTCTCCTTTATCTATTAACTCTTTAAGAGAAGATTTAGAAAGCAGTCATCAATCTGTGAGTCGTTGGTTGAGTTTGTTGGAAGCTCTTTACCTTATTTTCCGTATACCCCCTTATGGAAGTCCAAAAATTAGAGCGGTCAAAAAAGAAAATAAGCTTTATTTTTGGGATTGGTCTCAAGTTGAAAAGGAAAGCAGTCGTTTTGAAAATCTGACAGCCAGCCACTTGCTCAAATATTGTCATTATCAGCAAGACACAAAGGGGTTGAAAACAGAATTGGCTTATTTGAGAGATACGGATAAAAGAGAAGTGGATTTTGTTGTCGTCCGAAATAAAAAAATTCTTTTTGCTGTGGAGTGCAAAACACACTCAGCGGATTTGTCCTCTCATTTGTCTTATTTTCAAAACCGGCTGAAAATTCCAAAATGTTTTCAAGTTCATCTTTTAGATAAAGATTTTGGCAGTCCTGAAAAAGGAGGCCGCTCTCTTTCTTTTACGACTTTCTGTAAAGAAATTTTAAAAATTTAGGTCTAGTCGGTTCTGAAAAAGTTTATTTGCAAGCTTTCAGGCTTTCAAGCTTTCAAGCTTTCAAGCTTTCAAGCTTTCAGGCTTTCAGGCTTTCAGGCTTTCAGGCTTTCAGGCTTTCAGGCTTTCAAGCTGTTTTTTTGCAGAAATTATCCCCTGGAAATCATAAATTCACAAATAATTTTCAGTGCTGACTATTTAGTTTATTCCAACTTTCTCAGTCTATTGACAGCTTCCACTAAGGTTTTTTGAAAATAGTTGATTTGCTCTTTTGTGGTGTCTATTCCCAAGCTCACGCGAATGGAGCTGAGAGCTGATTTTTGTGTCCAACCCATAGCTGTTAAAACCGAGCTGGATTCCATTTTTCCTGAGCCACAAGCCGATCCGACACTGATAGAGATGCCTTTGAGATCTAAGTTCATAAGCAAAGTTTCACCGGGAACATCGGCAATGAAAAGGCAGGAAGTGTTATCTAGTCTAGTGGCTTTATGGCCTATAATCTCCACTTTTTCAAGAGAAGATAAAAGATATTTTTCCATGTTATCTCTTAAAGACTTTAATTTTTGGCTTTCTTTTAAAATAAACTCTCCTTCTTTAGCGACTGACCCAAAGGCAGTGATGCCGATTAAATTTTCTGTTCCCGCCCTTCTTTGCCTTTCTTGAGGCCCTCCATGGATCAAACTGTCTAAAAACACCCCTTTTTTACAGTAAAGAAGCCCACAGCCTTGCAGGCTATAGCATTTATGGGCGGAAAAACTGGCCAAATCAATTTCTAAATCTTTTAAACTGACTCTTTTTTTGCCTAAAATTTGAACCATATCACTATGAAATAAAGCCCCTTTTTCTTGCGCTTTTTTCACCCATTTTTCAATAGGAAAGATAACTCCTGTTTCATTGTTAGCGGACATAATAGAGACTAACAGAGTTTTTTTGCTTAAACATTTTTCAAAGAAATCCTCGTCTAAAAAAC
This sequence comes from Oligoflexia bacterium, assembly GCA_026914095.1. Classification (GTDB taxonomy): domain Bacteria; phylum Bdellovibrionota; class Bdellovibrionia; order Bdellovibrionales; family UBA1609; genus JACOND01. The sequence goes on along the minus strand of JAPPIY010000002.1, from coordinate 361 downwards.
CTTGCTTGGATACAGGGATTTTATGAACTGTAAAACCTTGTTGGGATAAAAAATCAGCGGTATATAAAATACTGGGGTGTTCTACTGCTGAAATAATAAGCTCGTTTCTCTGGCTTGTTTTTTTCTGTTTTTGAAAAAGCCCTTTTATGGCTTGATTGTTGGATTCACTGGCTCCGCTGGTCCAAATAATTTCTAAGGGGTGACAGTTTAAAAAATGGCTTAAATTTTGGCGAGCCTCCCAAAGCAGGCTTTTAGCCTTGCTGGCATTTTGATGGATAGAGCTTGGATTTCCCCAGTGTTTTAGGGCTTTTTTAACGCCTTCTATCGCAGATGGTCGGGGTTTTGTTGTAGCGTTATGATC
>JAPPIY010000239.1 GCA_026914095.1 Oligoflexia bacterium | reverse complement strand
GTATAAGACAGGTCTTTATTTTAGGGATAAATCTCCCCGCTCTGCTATTCTTTATTTAACTTCGGCCCATAAACTGAACCCAAAACATGTGAAATTAAATAAAATGCTGGCAAAGCTTCTTTTTGACAACAAAGAGGAAGAAAAGTCCTATGTCTTTTTTTTAAACTCTTGCCTGCTAACAGAGGGACTTTTTTTAGAAGAATTTAGAAAAGCAACCGGTGGGCTTCGCCGAAGGAATAAAGTGGATTTGATTGTCAAGTTTCGAAAAGGAATCCAGGAATGTTATCAAACGGTGAAAAAGCAAAAACAAAAAAAGTCTTAAGCGGCTTTTTTTGTTTGGTTTTTTCTCTCGGTTTTTAATTTTATCCCATGTTTCTCCATTTTTCTATATAAAGAGGCTCGGCCGATTTTAAGTTTTTTGGCCATTTTATTGACACTGATATTTTTTATTTTGTCAATCTTTTTGATTGTAGTTTCCTGTAGCTGATCTAATGAAATGTCTTGATTAGAACCGATAGGGAGACTGATAATTTGTTTGGATAATTCCTCTTCTTGGATGTATTGATCAATCTCTTCTAAGGTCGCCCATTCATCTTCTGTGTAAGTCATAAAATCTAGGCTGTTTTGTCTGGCAAATTTAGAAATGCCTCTATTTTGCATATGACTTGCTCCTATTGAAACCAAAACAGCTCTTTTTTCTGCCAGAGGGTTTTGTTTGATTTTTGACATGATTAAACTCCTATGTGTTGATTTTAAATAACTTATCGGCAAAACTGGAAAAAAGTTTAGACTGATAAAACTTTTAGCTGAAAAAAGGCTGATTTTTTTGAATTTAAACTATTTGAAAAATTTTTCTTTTGGTTAGAAAAACCTGCTAAAAAGCCAGCAGAAGGTATGGTGAAATTGTTATTTATTGGATTGAGATTTGAATTTTAGTTGCATTTTGCTGATAAGTTGGATAGCCATTTTTTCATGGGCCCGACACATCTTCAACTCGTCTTTTCTGTAGGATCTTTGGCTGGGCGTTAAAGAGGCTGTTTCTAACTCCATTTCATAATCCATTTTGTTGGCGCGAATGGACTCCAATTCTCTGGTTTGCTGTTTAAAGAGTTTATTTATTTTTTGAAGAGGGGCTATATCCAGCCAAGCTTTTTTATTTTTATACCAGACCAGCTTTTTTTTAAATCGGGCTTTATTTTTGGCTAGAGCAAATTCAGGATGTTTTGATTCTTCTGTATCCAAGATATTTTTCATGCTGTTTAGCTTGATCATGTCTTCTTCTTCCATAACCGATTCGTATTTTTTTATAGGATTTAAAGAAGATAGAGGATAAAGAGCTGATTTGTTTTTTTCTAATAGATTGTTATTCATAGGTCTGTCCTTTCTTTAAAGAGTGATTGCCACATAAAAGCAAAGCTACAAAATTTTCTGTAAAATGTCAAACTTATGTAAAATTTACAAAATTTAAATAAAAAAGCCGGGAATTATATACTTGACTCGCCAAATTTCAAGGCTTTGTGGCTTTTTCTCTGAAGAAAACCGCTTTAATCGCTTAAAACTTTTACCTTTATTTTTGAATAGTAAATTCCTTGAAACCCTTATATTTAAAGGCTTTTAGAGCTTTTTGGCTAGTCATGTATATAATTCCCAAAAAGCCTAAAAAAGGCTTGAATTTATTATGGAACCCGTTAAGCTAAACACTGTGAAAAAGTCTTTTTTAAGCAGTTGGGGCATTTTTGCAGGCCTTATTTTGGGTTGTTTGATAGGCCTTGTGTTTAATGTTTTAAAAGCCGAAGGCCAGTATACCCCTGCCATTCAGTTTATTACGGATAATATCTTTTATCCTGTGGGGAATCTTTTTCTGCAATCTCTCTTTATGATTATTGTGCCTTTGGTTTTTAGCTCTCTGATTGTAGGGATTTCTGATATGAATAACCCCTCTTCTGTAGGGCGTTTAAGCAAGCGGCTGTTTTTGTTTTATGCGTCCAGCACCTTAGTCGCTATTTTTATTGGTCAGATTTTTATGGGAACAATGAAGCCAGGGGAAGGCATTTCAAAGGAAAAAGCGGCGCAGGTCGCTGTTAATATGCAGGATAAGATGTCTTCTATGAAAGAAAAAAGCTCTATGGTGGGAAGCTCTTTGTGGCCGGGAATTTTGACGAAAATTGTTCCTAGAAATATCATTGATCAATTTGGCGAAAACAATATGTTGGCTGTCATTTTTGTTTCTATTTTGTTTGGCTTAAGTCTTCTTTATTTGCCTTCGGGAGGGGGAGCCCCTAAAGAGACCTTTGTACAGTTTATGTCAGCCTTGTCCGCTATGTCTGTTTTGATTATCAAATGGATTATGAAAACAGCTCCTTTTGCGGTTATGGCGTTGATTGCTGTATCCGTTTCAGAGCTGGGTATGGATCTCTTAAAAAGTATGGTTTTTTATATAGGGGTTATGCTGTTAGGCATGTTGTGTCATTTTTTTGGCACCTATAGCTTGTTTTTGAAATTTTTAGTTAAAATCCCTATTTTTGAATTTTTTTCCAGAATGATTCCTGTTTTTTCAACCGCTTTTAGCACTAGCTCCAGTAGCGCTACAATGCCTGTCACAATGAATACTTTAGAAAAATCCTTTGGTGCTCCTAGGAAGGTTGTGAGTTTTTCCGTTCCCATTGGAACAGTGGTCAATATGGATGGAACAGCTCTTTTTGAAGTGGCCGCGACTTTATTTATAGCGCAGATTTTTGGAGTCCCTTTAAATCTTATGGATTTGGCCTTGCTTGTAGCGATTGTTTTTATCACTTCTGTTGGTATAGCGGGAGTTCCTGGGGGGTCCTTGCCTATATTGATGTCGGCGATTGTCATTTTAGGCATTCCTGCGGAAGGTTTGGCTATTATTTTGGGAGTGGATCGGCTGTTGGATATGGGGCGAACTGTGGTGAATGTAACAGGGGATTCCATTGTTACTCTTTATTTGAGTCGAAAGGAAAATGTGGATCTCAATGCTTATATTGCGGAAAATCCCTAATAAGCTCCAAACAACAGTTTAAATTTTTGTGGTTGGCCTAGTTATACCGATCCTGCTTGAAATTTTAGGCAGTAGTCATTCCCGCGAAAGCATGTCCTCGCGAAGGCGGGGACAGGAATCCCTTAGAAAAAACTCAACCAAAGAGGAGTCAGTATAACCATCGGTTTTAAATTTTTGTCAAGCAAATATAATGAAGGGAGTTTCTTAGCTCAATAAGAAAATCTAAACCTCAAGTTAGATAGCCTCTTTGCTACTAAATATTATCAGTTTTTCCCAAATCGTTTAAAAGTTTTTTATTTTCATAAGTTTTAAAATTTGATAAAAGAGCTTAAACAGGTTTTTTTACTCACAGTGAGGCAAACAATCAAAATTTCTTTTTTTTTATTTTTCAGCCCTCTGATTTTAGCCCAAGGATTGAGCTATGAAGGGCTTTCGCAAAAGAGCCTCCAACAATCCTTCTATGGACAAGCCTCAGCTTTTCCTTTAAAAGACATCGGATTTTTAAAAAAAGACAGCGAATATTATATAAGCTCTTTCCCTCACATAAGCTTGATTGTAAGTGAAGAATTTACAAATTTTTTGGCTCCATTTTTTGAATACAGCCAAAAAATAGATTATCGGTTGTCACAGGCTTTTGAGCTGACGCCTTATTTTAGAGCGAATTATTTATTTTTTTCCTCTCCCCGCCAACAAGTTTCAAACGGTTTAGCTACGGTTTATCCTTTTTCTTTTGTTCAGATATACGCTTCAGGCTCGGTTGATTTTATGGATCGCTGGTCTCTTTTTTCATGGCCGAAAGACACCTTGCTCCATGAGATGACTCATATCTATCAGCTGTCTCAGAACTCAAGATGGGACCGGGTTTTATGGCCCTTTTTAGGCTCTCTTTCTTTCAGGAATATTGTTTTGCCCTCATGGATTTTAGAGGGAAGCGCGGTTTTAGTGGAATCTTTATATGGTTCCGGGGGGCGTTTGTTTAGCGGTTTTGCCAGGGCCTTTGTGTTTGCGCAGATAAAGGAAGATTTTTCCTTAAAGCGTCTCTTGAAGCCTTATGATGACTCTTTTTCCAGTTTAGAGAAATATTTGCATGGGGCTTATTTTTTTAGCTATCTTCACTCTCAGTATGGTTTAAAAGGAATAAAAAAACTGTTTTATGAAAGCAGTCGTTTCCTTCCTTTGGATTACTATGGTTTAACCAGCTCCTTAAAAAGAGCTTTTAATAAAGACTTACAAACTTTATTTGAAGAGTATAAAGCTTACTATAAAGACTTGGCTCAAGGGCAAAAATCCTCACCAGAGCCAGCTCTAGTAAAAAGCAAGGTTTATGTTCCCATAAACAGCGATCAAAACTCTATTTATTTTTTAATTTCTGACACCAAATCTCCGGCTCAGTTGATTGTATTTGATAAAAAAACAGAAGTTATGGAAAAGATAGAAAAAAACCTTCCCATCGGGAAAGTTTTTTACAAAGAGGGTGAATATTACTCCTCAGCCAGCTTGAGGACAAGCAGTTCTTCTATTGAATACTCTTTAGTCAAAGAAGATTTCAAACCTGTAAAAAAGTATAACTCACAAAATGTAATGGACTTTTATAAAGATAAGGCTGTTGCTATAGACGCCAGACAAAGCCATACAGGGAACTCTCTCATTATAGATAAGGTGTTTTATGATACAGTGGATTCCTCTGTCTTAGCGGATTCAAAAGGCGCTGTTTATTATTTTAAACAAGAGGGAGAGTATAGAACTCTTTATAAAGATAAATCCGCTCTTTTTCAATTCAAGTCTTATTTTTCGTATCCTGTGGAGGTGAATGAAAAAGGGCTGTATTTTATAGGAGCGGAAAAGCAGGGATCTAGCTTGTTTGTCTATAAAAAAGATTCAGGAGTTTATCGCTTAAGCGCATCGGATACGATTGTTTCTGCCAGACAAATCAAAGACAATCGCTTTTTAGTTTCTGAAATCACTCCCACTCACTATGAATACAAAGTGATTGAAACTAAAGAAAAAGCGGAAGATCCTGTTTTGTATAAGTACTCTTTTCAAAAAGAAAATATTTTTCTTCCATCTGAAAATGAAAAAAAGAAAACTGAAAGCTTTAATCAACAAAAGACTTTAATAGAGGCTGTTTTGCCGGAACAAAGTTTGTTGTCGGCGGACTTTTTACAGAAAAATTTTGAAACTTATAGAGCCTTTAGCCACCTTTCCCTACAGCAGTTTTTCTTTTTTTATGCGCCAGCGATTTTCCCAGACGAATCATCAAACTTTCAGGAATTTTCCGCTTTTTTTCAGTTTTTAGATCCTCTTCAGTTTAATCAATTGCTTGTGTTTAATAGACTGAGTGAAGATAATAAGTTTTTTGAGCTGGCTTATTCTTATCAAAAGTATCGTCCCACTTTCGGACTTTCTTTTTTCTATGATGAAAGTCAATTGAATTTTAAGGACGATAAATATCTGATTCAAACTTTTAAAGATATTGGCTTTTTAGATACAGAAGATATTTTCTATCCTGTTGGAAAGTTTTTAATGAAGAAGGACTTTCTTTTTCAGAGAACATGGAGGTTGGATTTATCTGTCCGTTATCCTTTCTATATCAATTCAGAATCCAGACTTAGCTTTAAGTCTCAATTTGGAGTGGGGGAGATAGAGTTTAATAAGGATAAATTTTGGAAAAATTATATATCCCAGAGCGGACAATTAAAATACCAATTTAAAAGGCGATACTCTCAAGCTTACTCCTATCACCAAAAAAGAGAGGTCAAATTGATGTATGATTTTTTACATTTAAAAGATAGTTTCCAAGAAATAAATGGAGCTTTTCAAGCGGGTTTAACCGAAGAGCTGGGACAAGGGTATTTTCTGAGCTTAAATGGAAAAATGGTATGGAATTTATGGAATCGAGAGCCGCAGAACCCTCAGATAAAGGAGCGGGTCATTTTTTATTGTTCTGATCTTAAACAGGCTATTCAAGAGATGTATCAAAATAAGAACCCTTGTCCTAATAAGTTTAAGCAAAGCCTTCACAATTTGTATCAAGGAAATATAGAACTGCTTAAGGCTCTTGATTTTTCCTATTACCCTTTAAAAGCGCTGTTTTCTTTGAGAAGGCTGGCTCCTCTTACAGGCTTGTCTGTTTTGTCAACTCAAGATTTTAACTCCGCCTACCGCTCGTTTTTTATTCCCTTTATAGGTTTAGAGGGAGAGCTGAGCGTTTTGCATGAAAAGCTTATTGTCCGGCTGGGATTGTCTTTTGAAAATAGGATAGAATTTTTTAAGCCTTATAAAGATTCTAAGTTTCAATTAAGTGTTTGGCTCAAGAGTCATTTATAATTCGGAAAGCTCTTTCTCCACTTGTTTTAGCCGTATTTCAAAGGCCTTTTTATG
>JAPPIY010000198.1:4343-6428 GCA_026914095.1 Oligoflexia bacterium | reverse complement strand
GGAAAACCCCCTCCAAAGCCACCGGGAAAACCTCCGCCAAAGCCTCCTCCAAAGCCAGGAAAGCCTCCTATTGATAGGCCTCCTCCGAAACCAGGAAAACCCCCTCCAAAGCCGCCGGCAAAACCTCCGCCAAAACCAGGAAAGCCTCCGCCAAAACCAGGAAAGCCTCCGCCAAAACCGCCTCCAAAACCAGGGTAGCCAAAAGGCGCGTACATAGCTCCGCCACCGGCAAAACCGGGAGAGCAGGCATAGTTTCCAAGAACAGAATTTCCATTAGCAAAGCCATAGATTCCATTGGCAATAAAAGGCATTCCCAAAGTCGCCCCAGCCCAAGCGGGTCCCGCTGTGCTCAGAGGGTCAAAGCCTTGCCTCAGCCTCAAATCATTAACTGACTGGGCCCCTCTTTTTCCCGCTCTATAGCCAAAGTAACTTAAAGCGCCACCGGCCAAAAGAGATAAAGCATTTCCAACCATTTGCCCAGTTGTGGGTTTGTCTAATTCCCGCAGTTCATCCAAACAACTCCAACAAAGGGCGCTGGCTTCGGTTTCGTCTTCTTCAGCTAAGCCCAGCTCCACATCCAGCTGTCTCTCTTGCAACTCAAAAAGCTGATCCTTTACCAATTCTGTTTTATCATTTAATTGAGCCAGCGCTTTTAAATACTTGCTCAAACCTTTTATAGCTTTTTCACAGTCCCTATTTTTATCCGCAAAATCATCACAAAAATCATCATCCACTCTTCCTCTGCTTTTGAAATATTTATCAGGATCAGCGCTCCAAGGCATATTCGATGGCTCTTCCCATTCGCTCTGCTTCAATTCTATATAATCTACGATAAGATCTGCCACATCATCCGTATCACCTGCATTATTTGCTTGTAATTTTTCATAAAGGCTATCTTCTTTAAGGGAATTGCTGAGATCATCCACTAAATCCTCTAGTTTTTCCTCTAGTTTTTCTTTATTCCTCTCTATGGCCGATAACTCTTTTTCTTTAGCCTTAACCTGAGAAGAAAGAGAGCGCGGTTTTGATCTCCCATGGAGCAAAGCCGCTTCTTCTAAGGGGTGCAAACAGACATTAGAGAAAGCGGGAGAAAGCCAGAAACTTAAAACAGAAAAAATAAAAAACCGCCCGAACATAAAACTCCTAAAAATTTGTAGGTCTTTAGTATAACCTTTTTTCACTTAAATTGATCTTACAATTCAGCAAACAAGACCAAAAACTAGACCAGTTACTCTGAAAGCGCTTTGGAAAAAGGCTTAAAATAAGCAAGTTTGAACACAGAGCTGATGCCAGTTGGCTCTGTGGCAAAATATAAATCTGAAATTTTAAGTCTTTTCCCAAAATATTGCAGTTTTTCCAAATTTTTCCTCCTCACTGTGTTTAAGATCAAGATTTTAATAATATTTTTCTGCTAAAATTTCCAATTAAAATCAATAATACCTCATATTATGGCCATATCCATAGCCTTGATTATAAACATGTCCATAAGGACTTACGGAGGGAGTGCAGGCCCAGCCTCCCACAGGGGTATTTGCTCTGGTAAGGCCGTATAAACTATTTGCCATAAAAGGGTAGCCCATGCCCATTCCAGTTAAAGAAAAACCATCATTAGTAGAAGCATACCCTTGCTGTATCCTAAGCATATTCGCGTGAGTTTGAGCGTTTTTTCCTATGTTATAACCGGCGACAGAAAGCCCCGCTCCCGCTACCAGTCCAAGACTTTGTCCCACAATTTGCCCAGTAGAAGGCTTGCTGGCACTTATCACTCTTTTTAAGCAGTCAAAACAAAGGCCACTGGCTTCCGTTGTGGATTCTTCTTTAGGGTTTAACTGAGCCTCTAAGAGTTTATCTTCTAAAGAATCCAACTGCTCTCTCAGCCTATTGAGTTGTCTGGCTCTTTTTTGCAAGTGGCTTAAAGCTCTTTTGCATTTTCTTTTATCATCCGCATATTTATCACAAAAACTGGAGCTTACTTTTCCATTGGATTTAAAAGCCTTGTGTTTTTTCCATTCAGGACATTCTACACATTTTCCATTTTTCCACTCATAGCCTTGCTTCTCCTTACACTGTTGCTCAGCCGTATTC
>JAPPIY010000198.1:0-4243 GCA_026914095.1 Oligoflexia bacterium | reverse complement strand
ACACACTCGCTGTTCTCCCACTCATAGCCTTGCTTCTCCTTACACTGTTGCTCAGCCGTATTCACACACTCGCTGTTCTCCCACTCATAGCCTTGCTTCTCCTTACACTGTTGCTCAGTAAGTTCAGCAGTTGATTGTCTCGGAGTAGGAACATTAGACCCGCCTCCTTCAGGTTCTATTAAAGCACCTCTAGTTTTTCCACTAGAAGAAGTGTCGGCTCCCACAGAAATCTGGCTTAAATTTTTTATGTGAGAATCGTCATCACCACTCCCATTATCTGAAGTTGCAGGCTCACTCCCAACATCTTTAACTCCCAAATCCAATACACTATCTATAACTTTAGCCTCTGTGCTATTGTCCTCAGAATGAGGATGCCCATGAATAGACAGATCAGTATGGGCATAAGCCTGTGGAATTAAAGAGGGAAAGAAAAATAAAGAACTCTGCTCTCCTTTGGCGCAATCCCAGCCATCCTGCCCATCTTCTATATAATCTCTAATTTTGCCAGCCACAGTTGAAGGTTTGTCTTTTAACTTATCTTTATCTAAAGAATCCTGTAAATCCCCCTCTGCCTCGTCCAAAGCCTCTTCCAATTTGCTGATACTGGCTGATATTTTTCTTAAACTGCTTCGGCTGACTCCCCCCGCGCTCTTTTTTTTCGGTTTAGACATAAAAGCAGACAGCTGAACAGGAGAATAACAAGAGCTGTTCCATGCAAACGAAACAGAAGGCAAAAAGGCAAAAACTAAAAATAATCTAAGCTTTAACATAAAAAATTCTCAAATTTGAAATCTTTTCTAAAAGATAAAATCGGCAAAATAGAGGAAAAACATAAAAAAAAGAAAATTTGCCTTAAAAACTTAGACAAAAGTCTTAAAAAAGGGAAAATTATAGGCTTAATTTCTCAAAAAATTTCACAAAGTGATCGGCTTAATTGTGTCTATGGTTTCTTGAAAGCCTTTATTTACAATAGTTTCAGAGTAAGATTTCAGGAATTATATAGTCGGCTCTGAAAAAGTCCTAAATATGAAATCACTTATAAATTTATGATTTTTAGGGGATAATATTTGCAAGGAAAGAGGCTTTGTCATTCAAAAGCTTTTTCTCTGACTTTTTCAAAGACGACTACTTAGGTTTTCAAACGCCTCTGCTAGATATTTTCACTTGAAAACCTAAGTGGCTTTACTATATTTCCTCAAATCCCCAACCTTTATTTTATCGCTATTTTTTAAACCCATTTAAACTTCTATTGAATATTTTGACTTTTTCGTCATCTACTCCGAAAAAGAATTGACTTTTTCGGAGTAGATGACATTATTAGAATATGAAAAGAGTATACACTTCTTATTTTCAAGAATATTCTGCTAAAAAAATCATACTTATCACAGGTCCAAGGCAGTCAGGAAAGACCACCATTACCAAGATGTTTTCAGGGAAGTTGTTTCACTTGAATTACGACAACGAAGAGGATCGGCAAATTAATTATGAAAAATCTTGGGATAGAAAAAAAGACTTCATCATTTTTGATGAGCTTCATAAAATGAAAAACTGGAAAAGATGGTTAAAAGGGCTTTTTGATAAAGAAGGAAATAAACCCAGCTTAATAGTTACAGGAAGCGCTTCTTTAGACATTTATAAAAAAATAGGAGATTCTCTAGCTGGCCGGTATTTTCAATACCGAGTCCATCCCTTAGATATTAGAGAATTGCTTACTTTAAATAAAAAGGGGGATTTTTCAGATATAATAGAAAAACTTTTAAAATATGGCGGCTTTCCAGAGCCTTTTATAGAGGGAAATCAAAAATTCTACAACTTATGGAAGAAAACTCATTTAGATATCATTCTTAAACAAGATTTAATTTATCAGGAAAAACTTAAAGATATTAAGTCTATTGAAGTTTTAATTGATTTATTAAAACAAAGAGTTGCCAGTCCTCTCTCTTATTCCTCCTTAGCTAGAGATTTAGAGTGTACGGATAAAACCGTCAAACGATGGCTTAACACGCTGGAAAGTATGTATGTTATTTTTAAACTCCAGCCTTTTCATAAAAATGTAGCGCGAGCCAATTTAAAGCGTCCAAAGTACTACTTTTATGATATTGCAAGAGCAACTAATGAGGGAGCTAAACTAGAAAATCTAGTCGCTTGCTCTTTACTTAAAGAGTGTCATTTCAGACAGGACTGTCTGGGGGAAAATTGGAATTTATACTATATAGGGAAAAAAGGCGGATTTGAAATAGATTTTTTAATTACAAAAGATGAAATTCCAAACACAGTTATTGAAACAAAATGGTCTGATGATTCTGTTTCTAAAAATTTTAAACTCATAGCTAAGGATTTCCCCCATATCAAAACAATCCAACTTGTTAAAAACCTTAAAAGAGAAAAAACTTTTCCTGATGGAACTGAAGTGCGTTCTCTTAAATGGTTAGCTGATTGGTAAAAACTGGAATTTTTAGATAGTCGTCCCTGAAAAAGTCAGAGAAAGCTCTGTCATTTAAAAACTTGCAAAACTTTACAAAGCAGACAATTCTTCATCCGAATCTAAAACATATTTATCAGGCAGTTTTTTCTTTGCCTCAGCTCCTAACTCTTTAATCCTGCCGGCTCTTCTGATTAAATTGCCCCTTCCCTTTTCCAATTTATTAAAGGCGGTTTGATAACTCTCTTGAGCTATGTTGATCCCTCGGCCGATTTTTTCCAAATCTTCCACAAAGGCGACAAACTTATCATACATATCACCACTGGCTTTTGCGATTTCCCGCGCATTTTTATTTTGTCTTTCTATCTTCCAAATAGAAGCAATTGTTCTCAAAGTGGCGTATAAAGTGGTGGGACTGACTAAAACTATAGATTGATTCCAAGCTTTTTCAAAAATATCTTTGGCTTGCGTGATCAAGGTAAAAATGCCCTCATTAGGAATAAACATTAAAGTAAAATCAGGAGTTCTGAATCCTTTAAAAGACAGCCCTTTATCCTCAGAGGATAAAAAATGATACTGCTTGGGAGACAAAGCTTTAATATGCAACTCTACAGCGCTCAACATATTTTTAAAAGCCTCCTCCCGCTCTTTTTCCGCTGTAGAAGAGCTATATTCCAAATAATGTTTAAAAGGAGCTTTAGAGTCTATGATAATGTATTTATGATCCGGCAGTTTCACAATGGCATCTGGGCGAAAAGACTGGCCTTTTTCATCCTTAAGATGAAACTGTGTAAAAAACTCTTCATTTTTTCTTAAACCTGATTTTTCTAAAATATTTTCTAAAACAAACTCGCCAAACTGCCCCTGTGTTTTCGTTTCCCCTTTTAAAGCTTGAGTTAAACTTAAAGTTTCATCTCTCATTTTGGTATTGATAGCTCTAAATTCATTCAGCGTCTCATCTAAAAATTTCCCTTTGCTCTCAAAACCTTGAACAGACTTTTTAAACCCCTCAATATCTTCTCTAAAAGGCTGAAGAGTTTGAGATAAGTTTTTAGAGGCTTCCTCTTTATAAGACTTCGTGTTTTCTGAAAAAATCTTATGAGCCATATTTTCAAAAGCCAAATTTAACTTTTCAGTCTGTTCTTTAAAATATTTTTCTCTTTCCTCCATCTTTTCTCTATAACGCTTTCCCTGCTCTTCAAGCCTCTCCTCATAATTCTGCTTTTGTTTGTTTAGTTCTGTCTGAAAACTTTGCTCTTTCTCTTGAGCTTTCTCTTTATAGAGTTGAGCGCTTTCATTTAGTTTTTCTTGAAAATTTTTATTCTCACTTTGAAGGCTGGAAAGCTTTTTCTCTAAATCTAACTCTTTTTGCCTGTAAATTTGGTTTTCCTCTGACAGCTTTTGCAACCGCTCCGTTTCCAGCTTGAATTGAAAGCTTTTATTTTTTGGCCAAAACCAAAACAGCAAAAACATCAAAATAAGAGCTATCAGCCCAATAGACAAACCCAGCCAAAACATAACAGGCATTATATCCTATCTCAAAAAGAGGTCAAACTCTTAACTAAATGAGTTTAAAATTTTATAGTGATTGACTTATACTGATCCTGTTTGGAAATTCGGGAATTATATATTTAATTTCGCATTGTTCCTTTTATTCTGTTTTTTAGAGGCTTTTTCTATTTCTTTCTAGTTTTAACTTTATCCTTATTTATTCCCCAGATAAACAGCTCAAAGCTCTTTGATTTTCTTAGCTTGAAGCTTCTTTATGCATCTGTAAAAAAGCAAGAAAAAAATAATAATTCTGCTAAAGCAGTGATTCTG
>JAPPIY010000050.1 GCA_026914095.1 Oligoflexia bacterium | reverse complement strand
GAAGTCGCTAAAGTCAAGGCGGAGATTGAACAGATTAAGCTGTTTGAGCGGGAAGTTTTAAATCATAAAAAAGTCATTAAATTTTTTCTTAATTACATACCGGCTTCTTTAACATTCACTGAAATATCTTCTTTAGTGAATAAGCAGGCTTTATCTTCTGGAGTCAATATTGAATCAAAAGAGGACAACCAGTTTGAGAATCCAGGAGAAAATACAGAGTATGATATTTTGAATCTGAAGTTAAAGGTGAGCGGCTCTTTCTCTCAGATTATGTTTTTTTTATCTAAATTGACAGATCAAAACCGATTGCTTGTCGTTAATAAAATTGATTTGAATATTTCGTCTGAAGCAAAACAAATCATGTCAAATATAAATTTGTTGGCTTATCGTTATAGAGAAAATATAGAAGAGCCAGCAAAGGAGCAAGGACAACAGTAAATATTAAAAAAGGTTTTGTATGATAAGAGTAACATTTTTAAAAAGAGCTGTCGTTTCTATTTTGTATTTTGTAACAGCAGTAACAGCTTGTTTTTTTGCTTTATTGTTGGTTTTGAATTTTGTCAATCCCGCTTTATCTCAGGACAGTCAGGTTATTCAAACAAAGGAGCAACCTAGTTTTAAGCAAGTTTTTAAAGATATTGTTGAAAATCTAAAAACAGTATTAACAGGCAGTATGGAAAAAAATTCGGATTCTAGTGATACTCCTTCGTCAGTTCCTCCGCAGTCTATTCCGCCGGTTTCTCAGCCGGAGGGTCAGGTTCCGCCAGATTCTCAGCCAGAGGCTGTTTCGCCGGAGGGTCAGGTTCCGCCAGATTCTCAGCCAGAGGGCATTTCACCGGAGGGTCAAGTTCCGCCGGTTTCTCAGCCGGAGGCTGTTTCGCCGGAGGGTCAGGTTCCGCCGGTTTCTCAGCCGGAGGGTATTTCACCGGAGGGTCAAGTTTCGCCAGGGTTTCAGCCGGAGGCTGTTTCACCAGAGGGTCAAGTTTCGCCAGGTCCTCAGCCAGAGGCTGTTTCACCGGAGAGTCAAGTTCCGCCAGGTCCTCAGCCGGAGGGCGCTTCACCGGAGGGTCAAGTTTCGCCGGGCTCTCAGCCGGAGGCTGTTTCAACAGAGGCTCAGCCTATGGGCGCTCCACAAAGCTTTGCGGATGATTTGTCAGGAATCCCCTCTGAATGGATGTTGGATATACAGTCCAGTATTGCTCCATTTATTTATGAATATGGAAAACAAAAAGACCCTTTTGATGATCCTACAATCCAAGAGCAGTCAGCTGAAGCGGGAGTTATAGTTATTCCTAAAACTCCCCCTGAAGAGCATGATTTAACGGAAATTAAATTAAAAGGCATTATATGGGATACACAAACCCCTAAAGCTCTCTTTGAATTGCCTGGTCAAGCGGGCTATTACACTTTAATTAAAGGGGATAAAATAGGAAAAAATGGTGTTATTTTTGAAATTAGGGAAGATGAAGTTGTTGTTGTGGAGACAACTTACATAGGCCGAGGTGAAAACAAAAAAGAAGAGATAAAGATAAAAATAAAAAAGATGGATAGGCTGAGCCTTTCTGGAAGCTCCAAAAAATGAAATTTTTTTATTTTATAACACAAGTTGTTAAATGGCTTGTTAAGTCAAAGTCTTTTGACTAGACTTTAGAAAAGTTGTAGCTTTTTTAAAGTCAGGCTGCTGAAACAACAAGGAAAGTCAACTTGATAAAAAATATTCTATTCGTATTTATTTTTTTGTTTCATTTTTCTATAGCCAACAGTTATGCGCTCATAGCTCAAACTGATTCTGTTTTTGATGATTCAGATTTAGCGGATATTGAAGGTTTAGATGGAAGTGATGAAGATTCAGAGTTAGAGGAAGAGTTTGGAGATTTATCCGATGATTCCGTTGAAGATAATTTTGAGGCTGAAGATTTTGAAGTGTTAGAGGAGGAATCTCAAGAAGAGCCAGCGGATTCTAAAGATAAAGAAGATGATGTCATGCTTGAAGATGATTTTGATAAGGATGATTATGAAGTATTGAGTGACAAGCCGGGTTATGAAATTATTACGGATGAAGAGTTAGAAAAAGAATTTTCAGATGAAGATGACGATGAATCTTCTGAAGAGGATGAAGAGTCAGAAGACGAGCCTTCGGACAGTGAGGATATGGAATCAGTGGACGAGTCTTCGGACAGTGAGGATATGGAATCAGTGGACGAGTCTTCGGACAGCGAGGATTGGGATTCTGAAGACGAGCCTTCGGACAGCGAGGATAGGGTGTCAGAAGACGAGTCTTCGGACAGTGAGGATAGGGAGTCAGTGGACAGTGAAGACATGGAATTAGAGGATGATCCAGCAGAAGATATTGAGTCAGAGGACAGCGAATCTGCGGATAAAGAACTGGAGCAATTGAAAACAGATATAGAAAGTATGGAGGAAACAGAAGAAGAGCTGGAAGGCTTAGAGGAAGAAATAGATCAAACAACTGAAGAAGAGGAGCAGTTAAGAAGAGAAGAGGAGCAAATCCAAAGAGAGCGGGAAAAACAGGAGCAGGATAATCAAGAAGAGGATTTAGGTTTAGAAGAGCCAGAGGCGCTTGAGGAGCCTGCTATAGAAGGGCTCCCTGTTGAGGAGGAGGCTGATGTTTCAGGGTTAAATTCAATAACTAATATCCGTTATTTAACAGAAAAGGATCAGATTGTTATTGATACTTCTGAAATTGCCTCTTATCAGGAGAGAAACAATTCAGAAACCAATCAGTTGATTATTGAAATTCTGCAATCTCAGTTAGGGGAAAACCTGCATTGGCCTTATGTTTTAAGAGATTTTAATACCGACTTTGGTTTAATTAAAGCGGATCAAAAGGACTCTTCTACAGTCCGAGTGATTATTCAATTAAAAGAAGGGGCGGGATTTCCTAAAACAACTTTATCACAAGAGGGGAATCAAATTATAATTGGGTATGGAGATATTTTGAATAATGAGATTGTTCCAGAGGATCAAGCGCAATCTGCTGATTCGGATCTCAGCTCTATTCTGCCCGCAAAAACCTTAGAGGACCTGTATTTTGGAAATGTTGAATTTTCAGGGACTCCAGTTTCTTTCCATGTCATTGACGCTCCTATTAAACAGGTTTTAAGATTTATCTCTGAAGAGAGCGGCTTAAACATGGTGATTGATGAGTCCGTGTCAGGAACAGTCACTTTAAAATTAGAGGATGTGCCTTGGGATCAAGCTTTGCACACCATATTTAAAGTGAAGTCTTTGGGTTATACTAGAGATGGCAATGTCATAACGATACTTCCTTTAAGCAAGATAGAAGAGCGAACCAGAAAGCTCAAGGAGATCTCAGACAGACAAAAAAGTTTATCTCCTTTTAAAACAAAAGTGATTCCCATTATGTTTACCAAAGCGGTGGATATAGAAAAGCAGGTGAAAGAGTTTTCCACACCCGCCGGCCAGGGATTATTTAAAGGGGGAAGAATCATTGTTCATGAAGAAAGCAACACTTTAGTTGTAGTGGATACGGAGGCGGTTATTAAGAAGATTTCAGCCATGGCTAAGTTTTTAGACAAGCCCCCTCAACAAGTTATGATAGAGGCTAAAATTGTGGAGGTCACCAAAAGCTTTGCCAAGAATTTTGGCTTTAACTGGGATTTAGGGGGAGATCTTCCTGTTAGCATTGGCGCGAGTGGTTTACTGGATATTTTTACACAACAATTTTGGAAGGATACTTATGATGGGCTTGGAGGCTCTTATCAAACCTCTTATTCTAAAGGAGGAGGCTCTGAAAGTATTTTTGATTTGAATGGCCTGCCTCTTATAGGGAATATCGATGCCACCTTGAACCTGGCTGAAAATGACGGCTCAGCTCAGGTTTTGAGCACGGTTAAGATTTTAACTAAAAGCGGTCAAGACGCTTCTATAACTAAAAACACTCCTATTTTAATATTGCAGGGCAGAAATACCGCTTTAGGCGCCGGCGCTGGAGGAGGAACAGCTGGAACAGCAACAACAGGAGCTGTCGGCAATACAGGAGGAGCCCCAGGTGTTGTGCAGGAAACCACTCAAACCCAGGATATAACACTGAGTTTGCAAGTGACGCCCATAGTGACTTCTTCAGGGAATATTGCAGTCCAAACGAATGTCAACCTTAGCACTCCTGGAGGAGAGGGGGGCGCTTTTAAAACGGATAGAACGGCGCAAACCGAGGTGCTGACAAAAAGCGGCCAGACTGTTGTGGTTTCAGGAATTTATCAAAAAAGTGAAACTCAGACAAAGGAGGGGATTCCCTGGCTTAAAGAAATTCCTTTCCTGGGCTGGATGTTTAAAAATAAAAACTCCAATTTTGCTGAGTCGGAAATGCTGATGTTTGTCACTCCAACTTTAGTGGAGCAATAAGCTATGAAGGATATAAGCATTTATAAAACCATGAGATTTCCTATTTAAGCATTCAAAATGAAAAAAAAATTTTCACTTTGTTTTTTCTTTGTTTTATTTTCTTCTTGTGTGAGAACAGGCGGTTCAGGCTCTAACCTGTCTAGCCAGGTTGGGGTGTTTGTGGTCCCTTTTCATTCTAACTCCCAGATTCGCACCGCTTCCGGCCAGCCTTACATTCGCACAAAAGGAATTCGTCAAGTGTGCCGCTTTCGCCCTTTTAGCCTGCGTGAGGTGCGTGAGCGATTAGGCAAAGAAAAAATAAACGAAGAAGTTTTAGATACATTTTTGTTTCCTGAAGAAGCTGGAGGAGAGGGGGAGGGTGAATCTTCTTACGGATCCGAAGTGAGCGAGCCGATTTATCATCAGGTGGGAGACAATTGGCTAAGGTTTGGCCTTGCAATTAAAAATGATACAAATTTTTTATTGATTATTGACACGGTCCGACTTCAGGCAAGAGCTCGTTGCGGCTCTCAGATTTTTGAGCACAGCGGAGAGATTTCCACTGGTTATTGCTCTGGGGAGGCTCCCTATCTTTATATTGTTCCTCCTTTGAAAATTACAGGAAAACAAGTTAATTATTACCCTCAATCCACCAATCCTTTTGATAATTTAACTTTATTTTTTGATGGTTTTCCCATCATAGACAGATCGGGCGAGGCTTCCAAAAGCTTTCAAAATGCTTTTAGAGCTTCTGGGACTACAACACAAGGCCCAACAAACAATACAACAGCCTCTCCTGCGAGAGCAGAAAGAGAGTGCCAGCCTAATAAGACAGTAGTGATTCCGCAATATAATATTGAGATCACTTTAATTGGCTATTTTTTACTGCCAAAAGGAGAAGACAAAAAAAAAGAAGTGGAACAGGTTGATCACTTTACAAAAAGAATCCGTTTTTCTACAACCGTTGTCAATTAAACTCAATTTTCCCGTCAATACCTCTTAACTTTAGTCTGCTTATTTAAAATCCTAAAAAATTCAAATCCGATGAGTTTTCTAGCTCTTCATTTTCTTTTTGAATTGACTAGGCTGTCTATATTTTTAATTTGCTCAAAAGTGTCTTTTTGAGAAAGAGAAGAATCTTCATGTCTGAGTCGTTTGGGGTTTTTAAATATATCCTCTACTTTGCTGGGGTCGTGAGGAACCATTGTGTTTGTATGATCTATTTGGTCGGACAGATCTACATTTTGCGGTCTCATTGTAACAGCCCCATAAGCTGACAGCTTCTGGCCTTGAGTGACTTGCTGGATGATTTTTTCCATGTTCCAGGTGGGATGCTGGGTTTTAGTTAGGGCGACAACTCCTGTGGCAACAGCGGTGGCTTGAGAGGTGCCTGTCATATAGCCGTAATAGTTTTTCTTAATTGGATTAAAAGCTAGATTTCTCAAAATAGCGGATTTGAGTTTTCCTTGCAAATAAACTTTTGGAGGGAGAGTTGAAAAAATACCTTCGCCAGGGGCTGTTTGAACTTGTTTTAGCTCTAAAGCCCGCTTTTCAATGTAATTGCTAGACTTAACTCTTTCTTCTTTGTCATTATGAGATTGAACAGAAACAATATTGGGGAGTTTGTAGCTGGCGGGATAGTATTTGAATTTCTCTCCGATTTTTGAGCCTTCATTTCCTAGAGCGGCAACAAAGATAATGCCTTTATCAGCGGCTTTGGCAATAGCGGCTTTTTCATTTTGGTTGGCGCCAGGGCCTCCTCCGGAATAGTTGATAATGTCTGCTCCATTCTTAACGGCGTATTCAATAGATTTTATTGTATTTGTAATATTATGACTGCTGTCCGCTCCCTCTTCAAAATATTTAAGCGTCATAATTTGGACATAGGGGGCAACGCCAATAATTTCACAGCGCGGAGAGCCTTGAGCCGCAATAATGCCTTTGATGTGAGTTCCATGTCCGTGGTAGTCTTGAATTTTGCTGTTATTATCTACAAAGTTCCAGCCGTGAATGTCATCGGGAAAACCATTTTTGTCATCATCTATGCCATTATTTGGAATTTCCCTCTTATTGGTCCAGAGCTGGTTTTTAAAGCAAGGGTGTTGCTCATAAATGCCGGTGTCAATAAC
>JAPPIY010000077.1 GCA_026914095.1 Oligoflexia bacterium | reverse complement strand
AACCGCGTATCATTCGCGCAAAATCAGCTATGAGCAGTCTTATTCAAATGATAAAATTAAAGCAAGACCTAACAAAGTAAAAAACTGCTCTTTTGAGAAATCTGTTCCAAGCTCTTTAGTATATCCTTAAATTCTGTAATAACTCTTCTACTTCCTTTAGTCATAAAATGCTTTTTCTTATTATAGACCTAATCCGAAGAGGCAGTATTAAAGACCAGCAAGAACGCTGGAAAATCCAAGCCTTCTGAACAGATTACTTTTAAAATATTTGAAAAAACAAGCTCATTACATATCTTATCAACTATTTTTTTTCTATAATTTTTTCTGGTTTGTTATTTTTAATTACACAAAATACATTTATCCTCAAATGGATAACGATTCCTGTATATGACAACTTTTATAAAAAATGTGTTGAATGGGAAAATAAAGAGATTTTACTAACTCTTAAAAATGGGAAAACTTATCAAGGTTTTTTATGGAAATATCCAGAAAACTCCAAATCAAGACATGAATCTCAAACAATCTCTATAGTGCCGTTTAAAAGCGGATACAGAACCAATGAAACAAAAGAGGTGATTTGGAACATATATTATCCAAAATATGAGAGCTATTTTGATCTTGTTAATATGGAAATTATCATACCACGAACGGAAATTGCTACCTTTGGAAAGTTTAGCAGAAAAACCTTTGATCATTTTGAAAGATAAAATTCTTAAGAAAAAAAACAGTCGCTTAAAGCTGTAAATTGAATTTAATTGATGATAATAAAATTTCATAAAATATATGACTATCAAGAAACTTCTTTTTTATCTGGCTTAAGTGATGCTTTAGAGCGATCCCATAAAGCTGATGTTTGCGCCTTTTATTTTAACCTGCGTAGCTGGAAGAAAATAGCTGACTTTGTAAATAAATATAAAGGAGGAAAACAAAGCCAATGTCGTCTTCTGCTTGGAATGTATGCTCCTGATTATCAATTAAGACAGGAGCTAATGAAAGAAGAACAAAAGATAGACAATAAAACAGCCAGAAAGTTAAGAAATGAAAATCTTGTGAATAAAAAGGAAAGCAAGAGAATGGATGAAAAACCCCGTATAGTTTGTTCAATGGGGCTTATAAAGTAATATTAAATCCTCGGCTCTTGGATCCTTATCGCGGGATAGGTCTTCTGTTTTAGCAGGCTTTTTTTGAGACTGTGAGATTCGTTTCTTATACACGAAACAGTGAATCTAAACTTTATAGAATGCCCAAAGACAAGGGAAAGGCTTTTCAATACAATAAAAACAGACTTTTTTATAAAGAAATTTTGACAGGAGACTCCGGTCAGCAGAGGTTATCGGCAGTTATCAGAGAAATAAAAAGAAATGGTTTTATTTAGTTTTTTAATTATTTTTATACTGATCGTGTTTGAAAATTCAGGTTTTAGATGGATGCCCACCCCTGTTTCCACGAAGGCAGGCTTTTGTGGAAATGACAAAGGCAATGGAAAATTCAAACAGAATCAGTATAAGTTTTAAGACACTGCTGTTTAGCCTGTCAATAAATGTTTTACCTTATCACTTTAAAAAATCTATTGATTCAAAGCCTTGTAAAAAAATATAAAAAGCGGTAGATTGTTTCTAAATGAGATGGTCTCAAATTTATTTAAAAACTTTAAAAGAAAAACCAGCGGGAGCTAGCATCCCCAGTCATATTCTTCTTTTGAGGGCGGGTTATATCTACAACACCAGTCAAGGAATTTACCTTTACAATAACCTCTTTTTAAGATCGATTCAAAAATTTGAAAAGATTGTCCGCGAGGAGCTGGAAAAACAATCCGCAAGAGAAATTTTAATGCCTATGGTTCAATCCAAAGAGTTATGGCAAAAAACAGGACGATGGGATAAAAGGGCGGACAGGAGCTGAATTATGCTTAGGCCCCACCCATGAAGAAATTATTATTGATTTTGTTCAATCGGGCTTAAACAGCTGGAGAGATATGCCGTTAAATTTATATCAAATTCAAACCAAGTATAGAGACGAAATCCGCCCGCGCTTTGGTTTAATGAGAGCTAGAGAATTTATCATGAAGGATGCTTACAGTTTTGACACCACCCGTGAAAACTCTCTTAAAAACTACAAAAAAATGTTTTTAGCTTACCAAAATATTTTCAATCGTTTAGGTGTTAAATTTGTTACAGCAAAAGCGGATTCTGGAGCCATTGGCGGCAGTCACTCAGAAGAATTTCACATCTTGGCAAAACAGGGAGAAGATGAGCTGTTAGTTTGTAAAGATTTTTCGGCTAATGTGGAAATTTGCCCTCGCCAAGAGCCTGCTATGGATTCTGTGCTTGAACCAAAATCCATAGAAGAGTTTGCCACCCTCAATATAAAAAGCATTCAAGAGCTGGCTCAGTTTTTAAATAGCGCCCCAAAAGATCTAGTGAAAATTTTATTTTTTACCTCTCAAGACGAAGATTCTAAAAACAAAGCCTTTGCTGTTTTATGTTTGGGGGATGACGAAATCAATCCTTTAAAAGTGAAAAAACATTTAAACCTGCAAGAACAGCCTTTATTAGCAAATGACAAAACAGTGAAAGAGATAACGGGAGCCAATCCCGGCAGTTGCGGCCCTTATCGTTTAAAACAACAAATTCCTATTTACTTAGACAACTATTTAAAAAACAAAGGAAATTTTATTACAGGAGCTAACAAGGACGGTTTTCATCTTAAAAATGTCAATCCAAACAGAGATTTTAAAGTGAAAGCTTATGGAGATTTTTGTTTTGCCAGAGAGGGAGACCTCAGCTCAACAGGCTTGCCTTTAAAAAAATACAGAGGGATTGAAGTGGGGCATCTGTTTTACCTGTCTGATGAATATTCTAAAAAAATGAGCTTAACTTATTTAGATAAACAGGGAAAAAAGCGTTTTGTGGAGATGGGCTGTTATGGGTTGGGAGTTACCCGAACCCTGCAAGCTGTGATTGAGCAAAGCCATGATGAGAAAGGCATAATATGGCCTCTCTCCATAGCTCCTTTTTCCGCTCATATTTGCCTCATTGATCCCGATCATTCTGAAGTTTTGAAAGCGCTGGAGGAGCTGACCGCTTTGTTCAAACAAAACTCTTTAGATTATTTTACCGATGACAGAAAGGAGAGGCCGGGAGTTAAATTTAAAGACGCCGATTTAATAGGTCTGCCTTTGAGAATCAATCTGGGAGCGCGGGATTTGCAAAACAATCAAATTGAAATTTACATCCGCAAAACAAATGTGAGGGAAAAAATCAGCCTTAAAGAGCTGGCTGATAAACTGCCTTCTTTTCTCTCTAATTTACAATGAGTCTCTTTTGAAGAAGTATGATTTGTATCTTTCTTTCTGTTTTAGGTATGTTCTAATAAGCCTTTTGTTTAAAATATTCATTTCAAAATCACCAAGAATCTGGCTTTTTAAATTCCCCTCTACTATCCTTTAGCTTTTCAGGAAACTGGCTGTTTTGTAAATCAGTTTTTTTGATGCCTGTAATATAATCAGCAATTTGACAAAGTTTGGCTGACTTTCTTTTGTGTGGACTAAAGAACAACTCTTTTTTATATTTATTTTTTACTATTTACATTGGAGTAAATAAGTCAGGGTCATCGGATACTATAACAGCTCCATTGTATTTATTTTCAAAAGCATCCACTAAAAGATGAGATGCTAAATTGACATCTGTCCCTTTTTCAGCGGTTTTTCTTATTTTGCTTGACTTGATGATGTAATGGTGTTACTCTTTAAAAGCTATGCCAAGCCATAAAAAAAGAATCAACTTAACTTTAGATGACAGTTTATACAAGCAACTAGAAGAATTAAGGAAAATTAGAAAGTCCCCTTTTTTATCTTCTGTGGTAATTGATCTGACAAAACAAGCTTTAGAGCTTGAAGAAGACCTTTATTTTGCTAAGATTGCAAAAGAGAGGGAAAAGGAGTTTGTGATTTCACATAAAAAAATATGGGCAAAAAAATAAATGTGGAAAATTACTTATAAGCAGTCCGTTCAAAAAGACCTTAAAAAAATACCAAAAAAAATAAAACTTTTAATAAAAAAAGCCATTGAAGAAAGGCTTAAAGTTAATCCTGTTTATTTTGGAACTCCCTTAAGACAAAATTTAAAAGGTTTAATGAAGTTACGTGTAGGGAATTATCGTATTATTTACTCTGTTGAAAAAGACACAGTGATTGTTTTTGTAATTAAAATCGGACATAGAAAGGAAATTTATAAAACATAAACCCCTCAAAACTTAAGCTCATTCCAGAGAGATATGGACATCAGCAGATGAATAGCCTTAAGTTATACTAATTTGAAGTCAATAAACTCGCTTGCGACATCCCTTACCTGAAATTTTTTTACAAGTATATGTATTTCTAAATGGCGATTCCTTTTCATAACACGAACAGCTTATTGTAAATATTTTTTGAGAAACTGCTCCATAAGAGTATAAAACTCAAGGTTGTTTTCTTCATTGTGAAAGCCATGCCCTTCATCGTATTTTACCATATACAAAGGCTTAATGCCGCGGTTGAAAAGGCTAGAGACAATCTGATCCGCCTCAGCCTTTTTCACTCGTGGATCGTTGGCTCCATGAACAACAAATAAAGGCGCTTTTATTTTATCGACATGAAAAACAGGAGACACTTTTGTAAGCAGTTCTTTGTCTTTAACAGGATGTCCCGTCTTCTCATATATCATCTCCCTATAAGGCTCCCAATAAGGCGGTATGGTTTCTAACACTGTAAATAAATTAGAAATCCCCACATAATCCACTCCACAAACATATAAATCCGGCGTAAAGGCAACTCCCGCTAAAACCGCATAGCCTCCATAGCTGGCTCCATAAATACAAACCTTATTCTTATTTGCAATGCCTTTTTTAATCAGATCATTCACCCCATCGGTGATGTCATCCTGCATAGCCTGACCCCATTGTTTGAAGCCGGCCATCCAAAACTTTTTACCATAGCCCGTAGAGCCGCGAAAATTCATCTGTAAAACCGCATAGCCCCGACTAGCTAAAAACTGAGCTGTAGGATTGTATCTCCAAATATCCCTAGCCTGAGGGCCTCCATGGGGATGCGCTACAAGCGGCAAATCTTTGCCAGAACTCCCCTTCGGCAGGGTTAAATAAGCGTGAATCTTCAAACCATCTCTGGACTGATAATGAATAGGCTTCATCTCAGCTAAATTCTCTGACCTTAACCAAGGTCTTATCTCAGCTATTTTATCCAGCTTTTTGCTTTCCACATCATACAGGTAATAAGCTCCAGGGTCTCTATCACTGCCGGCAGAAACCACAAACAAATCCTCCTCTTTATTTTTTGACACAATAGTAATTTCCTTGTCTGACAACCGTTTAGAAAGATCTTTATAGATACCCGCTCTCCTCTGATCCAGCCATTTATACTCTCTCCTCCAATCTATATACCAAAGGCCCAGCAGTTTCTTTCTTTTTTTGGAAACAACAATACCGCCAGCATCCACTTTGGGATGTGAAAAAATAGTTTTTAAAACTTTTTTAGTCTTAGGATTAAACAGCTGAATAGCTATTTTATCTCTATTGATGTTTGACTTCACATAAAGATTTTTATTGCTAAAATCAAACATCACAGGGAAAAAAGTGTTTTTAAAGCTGGTTTGAAAAATCAATTGAAACTGTTGATCTTCCGCTGACCTATAATAAACGGCTGTATTCACACCGTCTGTAGAAAATGCAACTCGCAGACGGCCTTCATGATCCGCCATCCAGCTTATAAAATGACCGGGGTTTTTAGCTATTAACTTCATCTCTCCTGTTTGGACATTCAAACGATAAGCGTCAAAAACTTTAAGATCCCTTTGGTTAGAGCTTATAATAATTTCCTCTTTAGAAACATCCTCCAAGTCATCAACCATCCTATGCTGAACTCCTTTAACAGGGGTGAGGCTCTTTTCGTTTTCACCTTCGGCTGACACTCTAAAGACCTGCCAATTTTCATCCCCTCCAAAATCTCTTATAAAAACAAGAGTGTCATTTTCTTTCCAAAAGAAATAACGAATATCGCGTTCGGTTTGACTGGTTAACCGTTTTTCAGAGTTTTCCAACCCTATCTTTTTGACATAAATATTCAATCGTTTTTTATAGGGTTTTAAATAAGCCAGATACTTCCCATTGGGTGAAATCTGAACTTGAGCAATCTCAGGCTTTTTAAAAAAATCCTGTAAGGGAATTAAACCTCGCTTGCGGTATTCCTCATCTGAGATTTTTTGATAAGTGTATTTATTTTCTAAGGGATGCTTCTTTTTCATAATCGTTTTCAAATGCGAACAGGACATTGAACTCAAAACCAGTAAAAAACCTAATGCTATTCTCATTTTTGAACCTCCAAAACTTCCTCATATCCTAAATCAAGTAAATTTTATAAGTCAATTCAAAAACACAAAGTCCAGTGAATTTTTTTGATTTTATAGGAATTATATACTTGACTCCCCAAAAAACTCCAAAAGCCTTTAAATATAAGG
>JAPPIY010000014.1 GCA_026914095.1 Oligoflexia bacterium | reverse complement strand
ATATAGGGGTTTCAGGCTGTTTGTCCAGAAAAAAATAAAGAGATAAAGTTTCCTTAAAAAGAAATGCAAGCAACTGAACAACCTCCGCCTATAAGGCGGAGGGTTCAATTTGGTCAGCTAGAAGCTGACTTATCACCCCCGTTAATCTTAAAGTTCATTCATGAAAGCTAACTTTATCATATCAAAAATAGTTTTCATAGATATATCTGTAAAACCATTTTTCATACTATCTTATGCCTTTTAATCTCTATTTTTCTCTTATAACCAACTAAATTAGAAAAACACGCCTTATAAAATCTTCTCGCCTGAAGGCGAGGGCTTTAAACCTAAAAGGAGACAGTAAAGGGAATGATGCAAAGTCATATATATAATTCCCGCGCTAAGTCTATAATTCCCTATTTTTTAGATTCCGCTAAAAAGAAAATAAGGCTAAACAAAGAAAAAACTGAAAAACAAAATAAGGAAAAAGCCATATAGAAATATACAACTCTCAAAAAAATTTTCTTTCCTTCTGATTTTCCAGCTACTCTTAAAAACCACTCCACAAAATGATGTCAGCTTTTCAGGCTGTCGCTCTTTGCCAATTCTCTTGATAAAATTTTTAAAGGCTTGAAAAAGTTTTCAAAAAGCCTTACTATAGCCCTATGTTTGGAATGAATCAAAAAATGATAGAGACGCTTTTAAAGTCTCAGCTTAAAAACCTAAAAAAAATGCAGGTGGAGATTGAAAGAGGATCGGAAACAAAGACCTGCAAAATCACTGACCAAGAGATTCAACAAGGCTTAGCCACTCTTTACTTACAAGACAAACAGACAGGGGAAGATTTTAAATTGCGTTTTCGCCTTTAACTTAAAAAGCTCTTCAACGAAAAACAACTAGACAGAGCTAAATTTTTATCTTTTAATAAACAAAATGCTATTCCGAAGTTTCAAACAAAGCTTTAAATTTGCCCCAGCGGTATTAAAGGACACCACTCTTTACTTTGGGATGTATTTTCTAGTCCTAGGCAGTATCGTTCTAGCTGTTTTCCAAAACTCCAGTTTATTACAAGGGCTGTCATCAAGCCCTGCCACTATCCAAAACATTTTGAGTCAAGGAATGTTATTTCTTTCCTCCATCTTTACCGTTTTTATCGTTCCCTACTACGCTTTTAAATACAGCCAGGGGGCTGTGCCAAAGTTTTGGGATTTTATTAGAGACAATATCTGGCGGGTGGTTCTGGCCCATATCAAAGCTTTCTTTGTTATTTTGTTATTTTTACTCCTGTTGATTGTCCCCGGCCTTTACAAAGCCATTCGCTTCTCTTTTTTAACAGAAACTGTTTTATTTGATAAACAAACCCAACGATCGGCTCTAAAACAAGCGGACTCTAATACAAGAGGGCATTTTTGGCGAATCATTTTATTCTTTATCCTCCAAGGCATTATAAGCGCGCTTTTAGCCTTACCCCTAAAAATAATAAGCTTTTCCAGCTCTAATCTTTTTTTAACGGGGCTAGGTTTTATCTTTTTTTTCTATCTTAAATGTTTTATCTTGTTATGGAAAATCCAGTTCTTTTTTGAAATAAAAAAGCAAAAAGGAGAAGAAATCTCCTGTTAATATAAGCCAGCCTTCTTGAACAACAGGCAAATATCTTATATATTTTAAGAGAATGCCTGCTTTGAGCTTTTTAGAAGTTGGCCCTAGAGATGGCCTGCAAAATGAAAAAAAAATCTTATCATTAGAAGATAAAACAAAATTCATTGTTAAACTGACTCAAGCGGGTTTAAAGCGGATAGAGCTGGGCGCTTTTGTCTCTCCCAAATGGGTCCCGCAAATGAAAGACAGCAAAGAGCTTATTCAAAAAATATTAAAACTCCAAAAAGAAAATAAAATCGATCCTCAAGTCCAATTTTCCGCTCTCGTTCCCAATCAAAAAGGTTTGGAGCAGGCTCTCAAATCAGGAATCAAAGAAATTTCTATCTTCCTCTCCACGACCGATTCTTTTTCCAAAAAAAATATCAATGCCACAAGAGAGTCAGCCTATAAAAAATATCAAGCGGTCTGCCGGCAGGCCCATAAGGAAAATTTAAAAATAAGAGCTTACTTGAGTGTTTGTTTTGACTGCCCCTATGAGGGAAAAGTCCCTCAAAAAGAAGTTATAAAATGGGTTCAAAAAATAGAAGGGCTGGGAGTCTATGAAATTTCTATCAGCGACACCACAGGAAAAGCCAGAGCCATAGAAGCAGAAGATCTGTTTCAAAAGCTTTTTCACTTTATCTCTAAAGAGAAATTAGCCTGTCATTTTCACAATGTCCATGGCACGGCTTTAGCGAATGTCTGGTCAGCTTATAAAATGGGTCTAAGAAGTTTTGATGGAAGTTTGGGGGGCCTGGGAGGCTGTCCTTATTCTAAAGTTCCTTCTGGAAATGTTCCCACCGAGTCTTTGATTTACCTTTTAAAGGGCGCTGAAGATCCTACGATTAAAAAGCTCCTTCCCATTGCTCGCTGGCTGGAAGAGAGATTGGAAAAGAAACTGCCTTCTCCTTTGATCGAATCTCCTTATTACACTGTTTAAGCTTTTCAACTTTTTAAGTGATACAAATTATACAACAAAAGACTGCCGTATTATAGAACCATATTCCCCATAAAGAACAAGCAAAAAGAATGAATTATAACTGGTATAATAATAAAGTCAGCTAAAAAGTAGTTTTAAGAAATTTTAAGCTTATAAAGTAAAATTTTTCAAAAAGCTTTTCAAAAATTTGATCTTAATCAATTGTAAGCTTATCCTTTGACTAAGGGATGCTCTATGAAAACACTACTTTTAAATGTCCGTTTGATTTTTTATTCAATCAGCTTGATTTCCTGCCAAGGGTATGATTTTGAAGAGTTTTTTATACAAAAAACAGCCCCCAAACAAATCACTGAGTTTGCCGACAATAAAAAGATTCAACAAACTCATCCTATTGTAAAAAATAAACCTCAAATACAACTGGCCGAGTTTTCACAAAAAACAGCGGAGGAGCCGATTTTAGTTTCTTGTGATTGCAAAGTTTCTGATTATATCCTTCTGACTCCACAAGAAGCAGAGAAAACTCCAGAAAAAGCTGTGAAAAAGATACTAAAAATCTGTGAAGAGCATGTTCTCAATGGAGGTTGGGGAACAACCTTCTCTCTTAGGAATTGCAAAGTCTTAGAATAAAATTTTTGTTAAACGGCCCTGTTTTATGCAAGCTCCAGAAAATTTTTGGAAACTATACTAATAACCTTAAAATATAGGATTCAGGAAGTTATTATGAAACAGAAAAAAGCTAAAATTTATAAGCACGTATGAGTTATGAGCCAATTTGCTTCAAAAGGATGTAAATTCCTTATTCAAATCCTTAATTTTAGGGGTTTTTTACAAAATTGACTAGGCGCTAAAAAAGCAAATAAAAACTTGACTATCCAGCCCCCCTTAAAATAAGCTCATTTACAAACCAAAGGAGATTTATGAAAATTACTTTTAACTGCCTTAACTTTAGCTTTTTTGTCTTACTTTTAACTGCCTTAACTTTAGCTTTTTTGTCTAGTTGTAACAAATCAGTAAAAGCAAGCCCTAATAATAATCATTCTCAGAGTAAAAATGAAGATATAAAATCCACCATTCAGTTAAACCACTCTATAGTAAGAAGTAGACTTGACGATATAGAAAAGAAATTGACCTCTATTGAGAAACAACTGAATAATTGCTCAAGCAAATATCAAGTCTCAGAAAATAAACAAAGACTGGATTACATAAGGGAGCTATTAAGTAGAAAGTTTGGAATATAAAAAGAAAATGGGATGATACAAGAATACATTAATTAGGCCTTTTTAAAAAACCTAAATTAAACTCAAACCAGCCCGGCTGTCTTATAAACTTTAGACACTGTTTTCATACTAAAAGTTTTTTATTTGCCGTTCGGTCAGCTTTAGCCATCTACAAGATAAGCCCTAAATAAAACTTTTTAACTCCAAGATCCGCTCTTCTTTATACAAGCGGTGAATTTCCTCTAAAACCTCTTTTTTTAAATTTTCTATATTCCTCAAAACCCGAACCGCGCTCTTTCTCACTTCTAAATCCTCATCCTTTAAATAATTTAAGAAACTCAACTGGACTTCAGGGTTCAGCCAAGTCAGAGCTGACATGTTCTGCAAAGCCTTTCTTTTAATATCCACAGAATCTTCCGTTTGAAAAAGCAAAAAGCGATAGTGTATCCCAAGGTCTCTCAAATCAGGGTTCTGTGATAAACTGTCTATAGCGCAAAACAGCAAGCTCAAATCCTCTCTCGACTCTAAAAGCTTATAGAAAAAAAACAAACTAAAATCAGACAGTTCCGGCGTCTGCTTAAAAATCTTAAGAGCTGAGCACTTTAAAGAAGGGTTTTTAGGAAATTTTTTTATAGAACTCAACACTCTCTTTTGCGCTGTTGCGCTTTCTATTTTCATCTGACTTAAGCTCCAAAAAATATCAACAGCCAAATTCTCATCTCTCAAAAGCCCCGCCATATCCTCTTGAATGTCCTCATAAGGGCTTTCTAAAAAGCCAAGAGCTTCTATCGCCGACTTTTTCAAATCTAAACTTCCCGAATTTAAAAAACCAGCTATCCTCTTATGAACATGATAATTCTCTATCCCGCTTTGCCCTAAAACCCGAAGGCTGTAGTAAGCCAAAGCTGAATCCTCATAATCCAAAAATTCAAAAACCTGCAAGGCAATTTCCCTTTTTGGCTTAATATGAGCCAAGGTGTTTAAGCTTTGATAGCATATCGCCGGTATTCTTTTAAGATGAGTCTGACAGTAGTTAAAAATATCTTCTTGCCATTCCGGCGCTATGGCTTTAAGCTTTTCCAGAATCAAAAGCGCCCATATATTTTCAATATAATCTTCAGGAAAAGTCTCTTTAGAAATGTAAAACTGCCCGGCTCTTAATTGGCCTTCTTTTAACAAAAGCAAAAGAGAAATGTAAGCCTCTGGATCTGGGTTGTTTATGATTTCCAGCAAATTGTCTTTTCTCAAAGCATGCAGTTCAACGGGATCCATCCATTGAAATTTTTCTAAAATATTCAAATAAACCATTTTAATATAAGGCAAAAAATCCAACTGCTGATAGTAAGATAAAAACTCTTTGGCTAAAGAAGAGTTCTCGCGAATAGAGCGAAAGATCATCCTCCCTCGACCCTCCATCACTTCTTGTCTGTTGTAGTTTAAAAAATGATCAATGGCAAAAAAAGCGGAACCCGATTGAGAGGAATAAAAAATATCCTCTAAAGCCCGCAGTCTCTCAGGAAAAGCTTTTGTCGAATCATACAGCCGGCATTTGTTTTTAAAAAACTCCCTATGGTTTTGGTCCTCATTTTCCACAGAGAGGCTGGCTTGATTTAAAGTGAAAACAGGACGAGGCATTTGTTGAAACAGCTGTTCATTTAAAGGCCGTTTATACTGTCCTGATTTTAAATAGCGGGCATAACCGCCAAAGTCCTCATTGATAGACTGAAAATAAGCTCTCAAAGGCTTTCGTATGTGCTTTCCCAAAGGGCTTAGCTGATCAAAACCATAAATCGCGCGAGAGCCGGAAAAAATAAAATTCATTCTCTCATAAAAAGGAGTTTCTAAAGGAGAGTATCGGGCCGCCACCACCCGCTCGGCCGTTTCCCTAGCCATTCCATCTTCCAGCAAAACCTTTAAATATTCAGAATAAGTCCTGTTGTCTTTTGTTTTATCTGCCAAAGTGTTGCAACCAAATAAAAAAATCTCTTTCACCCCCGACAAGACACCCTGACATTTATTTTGACAGCTTTTTTCCTCCATAAGCTCCGTGGGGAGAGAATAACCCGACTTTCCAAAAAAAGTTCCGCCAAAATGACCAGAAATAACCAAAATATCACAACGATAATTTTGCTCACAAGCGGTATCAAACCAATGAGCGCTGTGATCCTGCTTTTCATTCACAGCTTGAGGCAATAGCTCTACAAAATCAAAGTCTTGGGCCGGCAAAAATTCCTTAAAAGCCTCTATTTCATCGGAGGAGTTTATTGTGATAGAGCAAACTTGATACTTGGCAGAGGACAACAAAGGGAAAAAAACAATAAAAAAACTTAAAAAATAGTAAAACATCTTCCATATTATATCTTAAAGCAGGCTTTGAGCGAAAGACTAGGCAAAAAAGCCAGCCTTTTGTCTTCCAAAAAAAGCTTAGACTATAGTCTTATTATACTCAGCGAAAAATTTTTCAAAAGCTTTTAATTTTTTGACATTTTTTTTAATTGCTGAAAATATAAAAGGAATGGAACCTAGCAAAGACAGCAAAACATCTCAACAGGCCCAAAAAGAACAAAGTTTTTACGATTTAATTCAACCTGAGCAACTTGAGCTTTTATATAAAAAAAACGCGCATCTTTTGGATCGCCTATCAAAAACGGGAAGAGAAAATACTCTTCTTCATATTAAATTATCCTCCATAAATAAAGAAAAAATCCAATTAGGAAATAAAACAGCTGTTTTAAAAAACAAACACCTGCTGTTAAAAAATCAAATCTCTCTTTTTGCCAGACAGCATCGTGAG
>JAPPIY010000023.1 GCA_026914095.1 Oligoflexia bacterium | reverse complement strand
TTCAGCATGATGAAATCCCCTATCTGACGCTTGTTGCGCAATATAAGCCATTGACTTTATCATCAGGTGAGAAAACCAAAGGCCATGAAGAGTGGAGACAGCTTTTAAATGAGGCTGATAGGCCTTTATTTAACACTCTCAGGCAGTGGAGAAATGAAAGAAGCAAAAAGGAGGGGATTCCTCCCTATATTATTTTAAACAACAAACAGCTGGCGGAAGTTTGCAAAAGAAGACCTCAGTCTCAATATGATCTTATGAAAGTAGAAGGAATTGGAAAAGCAAAAGCGGAAAAATATGGAGAGGATATTTTAAAACTGACGGTCTATTTAAAATCAGAGGAAAAGAAAGATGAAAAGCTTGCGTCAGCCTCAGCAAAATGAGGAGCTTATTCTTTTTGTAAAATGGCTTGAGTTTTTAAAGTGGCTTTTGCCGGCTTTAGAGAAATTTCCTAAAAAATCACGATTTACTATAACAAATCGTATTGAAAACTTGGCTCTTGATATAGTTGAGCTTTTTATTGAGGCAAAATATCAAAAAGAGAAAGTCCATCTGCTTAAAAAGGCTAATCTTTATCTTGAGAAAATAAGAGTGCTTTTTCGCATTTCTTATGATAGGAAGTTATTTTCAACTAAGGCTTATAATTTTTCCGCAAAAGGAATTAATGAAGTCGGCATTTTATTAGGAGGCTGGCTTAAACAACAAAAAGCAAGAAGATGAAAAGGCATAGTAATTTATTTGATAAAATCATTGAAACTCAAAATCTTTATCTTTCTGCGAAAAAAGCTTTTCGCGGCAAAAAACTCAAACCAACTGTGGCTCCTTTTTACTTTAATCTTGAAAACGAAATATTAGACATTCAAAGGAGTTTAAAAGAAGGGAGTTACCAGCCTTTGCCTTACAAGCTTTTTAAAATTTATGAGCCAAAAGAAAGAAATATTTGTTTCGCGGAATTTAAGGATCGTGTGGCTCATCATGCAATCATGAATGTTTTGGAGCCTGTTTTTGAAAGAAGGTTAATCAGCGGCGCTTACGCTTGCAGAGTTGGCAAGGGAACTTATAAAGCTCTTAAAAAATCACAAAGTTTAGTGAGAAAATACAATTATTATCTTAAAGCTGATATTAGAAAGTGTTTTGAATCTATAGATCACTATCTGCTTAAAATTTTGATGAGAAAAATATTTAAGGATAAGAAATTGTTAAGTCTTTTGGATGTGATTATTTCTCACCAGCCCCCTTATACAGAGACAGGGAAAGGACTGCCTATAGGCAATTTGACCAGTCAGCATTTTGCCAATGTTTATCTGGGAGAGCTTGATTTATTTGTGAAGCATAAATTAAAGGCCAAGGGCTACATTCGTTATATGGATGATTTCATTTTATTTTCTAATGATAAAAATCAGCTGAATGTTTTTTTAAAAAGAGTTAGAGCTTTTCTTTCTGAAAAGTTACAGCTTGAGTTGAAAGAAAAAGCTACGCGGATTTCTCCTGTTAGTGAGGGGCTTGTCTTTTTGGGTTACCGTGTTTTTAGAGGTTTGGTTCGCTTGCAAAGGGCTAGGCTTGTTCGTTTTAGAAGAAAGATGGCTAAGTTGGAAAAAAAGCATATAAAAGGCAAAATCAGAGAGGAGGATTTAATAAACTCTATGAGAAGTGTTATAGCCCATGTTTCTCATGGAAATACAAGAAATGTGAGGAATAAAGTATTTTTAAGGTAAGCGGTCAATACCGGATCCAACCGTGTTGTTCGTGGCGGCAGTTGGAACAACAAGGCGAAGCACATGCGTTCGGCTAATCGCAACAGGGACAATCCTGACAACAGGAACAACAATATCGGGTTCCGCCTCGTGAATACAAGGCCTTGCCAGATAAATGAAGTTCAAGGATTTCATTTCAGCGCCTTAGCTTTGTCCAGATCGCTAACCTGCGCCGGATGTTGCCGGACAAATAAATGCGAGGCCCTAACTTTAAGTAGCGATAAGCGAAAATTGTTAGGGCGCTCTTCTTTTTATACCGATTCTGTTTGGATTTCCCCAATTTCTTGTCATTCCCGCTTTTGCGGGAATCTCATTTAAACCAGAGTTTTCAAAAAACCGGATCAGTATGAATTTGCTTGTTCAAAACGCTAGGTTTTCATTATAGCCACTACGAGGCAAAATAGAACCAGAGATTCAATCATAGCCAAGGCAATCATAAAAGGAACAAACATACTTTTGCCCGCTTGGGGATTTCTGGCAATTCCCTCCATAGCGGAAGCGGCCACCCGGCCTTGCGCCAAAGCGCCCCCTAAGGCCCCTAAAGAGATAGCTAAGCCTGCGGCTAAAGCTTTCATCCCAGCTTCCCCGGCTGAGCTAGAGGAACTCATTTCTTCCGCTAGGCTGGCCAAAGGCAAAAAGCTGAGAAAAATTAAAAAATACTTCATATCAACTCCTTTGTTATTTGTTAATGATCATGGCTGATAGCCAAAGACACATAAACCATTGAGAGAATAGTAAAAACAAAAGCCTGCAATGTGCAAACAAAAAGACCTAAAAAATAAAAAATCACGGGAATAAGGAAAGGGGCCATATCCAAAAAAATTCCAATCACGATATGATCCCCAGACATATTGCCAAAAAGCCTAAAGCCAAGACTGACCGCGCGGAAAAAATGGGATAAAACTTCAATAAAGACAAAAAGAGGGGCTAAATAGACGACAGGCCCAATGAATTGCTTAAAGTAAGCCCATCCGTGCTCTCTAAGGCCATAGTAATTGTAGGCTAGAAAAGAAAGCAGTCCCAAAGCTAAAGTGCTGTTGAGATTTTGGCTGGGAGGCAAAAAGCCGGGAATAAGGCCCAGAAGATTTTGAATCCATATAAACAGAAAGAAAAAACAAAAAAGAGGGAGCATGGGGCGGCCTTTTTCTCCCACAATGGAATCGGACAGTTGAGCGATCTGCTCTACAAAAAGCTCAAAAAAAGCTTTAATATTGAATTTTCCCTCAGGAATGTAAGCCTTTTTCTTGTTTAAAGCTTTTTCCCCCAAGAAGGCTAGAATTAAGAAGATAAAGCCGCAAAGCCCCGCATAGACGGCATGATAGAGCTCATGACTAACTTGAGAGATAAAATGGGACCAAGTGAAATGGGCTGGCATTGCTTAAGAAAATAAACTTTAAGCTTGAGAAAAACAACTAAAAAAGCAAAGGGATTGCTTTAATCTTGCTGTCAAAAACTGTAAGGCGGAGGTTTAAAATCTCGGATAGGCTTTTTGCCACAAAGCGACTGTTAAAGATAGACTTATACTGATCTTGTTTGAATTTTGCGCCTTATCAGTCATTCCCGCGCAAGCGGGAATCTATTCTAAAGCCTGAAATTTTCAAACAAGATCAGTATAAAGCAGAATTGATACAAGCTTAAGGGATTTTACAGTCCATCACTTGTGAGAACTCTTCTTTTAAATTTTTTAGCTCTTCTTTTGTTCGGGCTTCAAACCGCATCGTTAAGGCTGATTGGGTTTTAGAGCTTCTAAAGAGGCACCAGCCATCTTCCCTGGACAGCCTGACCCCATCCAAGCTTTTAAAAGATTCTCTTCTTTTGATAAGATAATCTTTGACTTTCAAAAGCTTTTTCTTCACTTCTCTTTCCGGCATATTGAGCCGAATCTCGCCAGTTTTTGCGCTTAAGACTTGAGGCAAAAGCTCCTCTAAAGATTTTTTTTGTGAGTTAAAAAACTCAATCCAGCGAAGACAGGCATAAAGAGCGTCATCAAAGCCTCTGTTTTTTCTGTCATTGAAAAAAATATGCCCGCTGAACTCTACCGCTAAAAGGGCTTTTGTTTTTTCCATCTCCGCCCTTATTAAGCCATGCCCGCTTTTTGTCATTTTTATTTTCACTCCCTGTTTTTTTGCCTTTTGGAAAAACCAATCGGAGCACTTGACATCGGCTAAGACTAAAGGCTTTTTGCGCGGCTTGAGGCTCTTTAAGAGCAAAAAAGCCAGCTCATCTCCTAAGAGGCTTTTTCCTTTTGAATTAACTAAAACCAAACGATCTCCATCTCCGTCAAAAGCGCACCCAAACTCAAAGCCCTCTTTTTTGAGTTCTCTTTTTAAATCCTTCAAGTTTTTTTCCACTGTGGGATCGGGGTGATGATGAGGAAAACGTCCATCCGGCTTTTCATAAAGGACTTTAACTTTTAAACCCAGACTTTTAAAAACTTTTTTAGCCAGAGGCCCTAAGGCTCCATTTCCTGTATCCACAATAAAAGAGATCGGTTTTGTTTTTACACCGATCCTGTTTGATTTTTGAAGTTTTTTATGGAGATTCCCGCCCCCGTGTTTCCACGAGGGCATGCTTTCGCGGGAAGGACAATTGGGGCGAAAGTTTAAATAGGATTGATAGAATTCTTTTTTAAGGGAGTCTATATAGGCTTTTTCTTTTTCCAGCGGGAGAAAGCCTCCCTTTGTTTTAAAAACTTTTTTTTGCTCCTTTGTTTGAGAAAGTATTTTTTTTAAAAGAGAAATGGGTTTTAGAATTTTATATTTTTTGTGAAATAGAATTTTAAAGCCGTTAAACTCAGAAGGGTTATGGCTGGCTGTGACGACCACGCCGGCGGTTAGTTTACAGTGATGAGTTAAAAAGTAACATAAAGGCGAGGGCGCCAAGCCAATCATTGAAACTTGACACCCCTGATCTTTTAAAGAGCGGGCGAGGCTTTTGCTGAGAGAGGGGCTGGAAAGGCGGGCGTCATAGCCAATGAGAAACTTAGGGCTTTTGATTCTCTTTTGTTTTGCCAACAAGGCCAGAGCAAAAGCCAGATCTTTTGTAAAGGAAAGATCAAAATCCTTTTGCCAAACTCCGCGAATGTCATTGGCTCTAAAGATAGAGGGAGAGAACATTTTTTGATTATACCCATTTTATTTAAAAAAGCCTGTTTTTTTTGTAAGAGCTATTCTTAATCTAAGAAAAACCAAAGGGGTTCTTATGAAAACAAAAATTTTACTGCCAGCGGCGCTGTTTGCTTTAAGCTTTTCCGCCTTTTCTGAGTCAACCGAAGATTTATAGAGATCAACGGAAAGCCTTTCCATTGAAACGGAAGATTCCCTTTGGCTTATGAAGACTCTAAAACCATTTCTCAAAAAAGCTCAAATAGGCTTTTTGCCACAAAGCGCCTGTGGCCGCCTTGCGCTCAAGGCCTGCCCTCGCGCAAACGGGGGCCGAACTTGTTTTAAGCCTTTTCTCTTCCCTATTTCTGAGCGATAGTTTCTAAACTTATTAAATAAACTTGCTCTTAAGAAAAGAGCTTTTTATCTTTAAAATTGACAGTTGAGAGTCAGCTCCGTCTTTGTTATTAGAAAGCTTTGACCTATTCAGAAAATAGCGTTAAAATTCTGATTATGATTCAGAGATCATGTCAATTTTCTAAAACCAACAGCTTTTTTCTATTTGGCGCTAGAGGCACAGGAAAGACAACTTTGCTGAACCGTCTTTTTTCAAAAAAAGACACTCTTTTTATTGATCTTTTAAATGTGAGCCGATTTGAAGAGCTTTTATTAGATATCAGCCGATTTGAAAACCTAATCAATACAAAAGAAAACAAAAATAAAAGGGTTGTTGTGGATGAGGTTCAAAAACTTCCGCAATTGTTGGATATTATTCACTCGCAAATACAAAAGAAAAAAAGGCAGTTTGTTTTAACTGGCTCTAGTAGCAGAAAGCTCAAACAGAAAGGAACAAATTTATTGGCTGGGAGGGCCTGGGTTTATCATTTGTATCCCTTTTCTAGTTTTGAAATGGGAAGAAAATTTAATCTAAAGAGGGCTTTGGAGTGGGGCGCTCTTCCTGAGGCTGTATTAGCTAAAGACAGAGAGTCAGCCAGAGAGTATTTAAACGCTTATGTGGGAACTTATTTAGAAAAAGAGATTCAACAAGAGCAGTGGGTGAGAAAGCTACAGCCTTTTAGAAGGTTTTTATCTACAGCGGCTCAAATGAATGGGAAGATAGTCAATAAGTCTAAAATAGCCAGAGACATTGGGGTTGATGATGTGACCGTGGCCAACTATTTTGAAATATTAGAGGACACTTTATTGGGAATAAGCCTTCCAGCTTTTCATTTGTCTGTTAGAAAAGCGCAAAAACAAGCCCCTAAGTTTTATTTTATTGATACGGGGATAAAAAGAGCTTTGCAAAAGACTTTAACTGTGGAGCTGTTGCCTCAAACCTTCTCTTATGGCGAGGCCTTTGAGCATTGGCTCTTATTAGAAGTTATTAAAAACGCCTCTTATCAAAGAAAGGATTGGACTTATTCTTATTTAAGGACAAAAGAGGGTTTAGAGATTGATCTTATTATTCAGCGTCCAAAAGATCTTTTATTGATAGAAATAAAATCCAAAGATCGTGTGAGCGGAGAGGACGCAAAGGCTTTATCCTCTTTGGCTAAAGATATAGATCCTAAAGCGAAAAAATGGTTGGTTTCAAGAGATACTCTGGAAAGAGACTTTAACTCAGTTC
This sequence comes from Oligoflexia bacterium, assembly GCA_026914095.1. Lineage (GTDB taxonomy): Bacteria > Bdellovibrionota > Bdellovibrionia > Bdellovibrionales > UBA1609 > JACOND01. The sequence goes on along the minus strand of JAPPIY010000023.1, from coordinate 137 downwards.
GCGCTCTTCCTTGGCAAAAGGCCTTAAAAGAGCTTTTTATTTGAGCTCCTGCAAAAGGCGATGAAACTTGCTTGAGATTTTTGCTTTCAGGGAGGGCTGTAAAGTTTTTCAAAGGACAAAGTCAGGAATAAATGCGC
>JAPPIY010000309.1 GCA_026914095.1 Oligoflexia bacterium | reverse complement strand
CAACAACTTAACTCTTATCAAATAGAACTTAAGTTGTCATGAACCTATTTTTTTATATGCCAAATGCAAAATTTAAAAAAATGGTGATTAATTTTCCAAAAATTAAACCTTTTCGTTGTTTAGCAATTTGAGACTGATTCAAAAAACTGAATAAAAAAAGTTTCAATAAGAAAAAACAGTTTTACATAAAATCCCAGTTTAGATTTTTTTGCTAGAACGAACTGGTTTTCGGTCTTTTTGCGCCATCTATTTTTATAAGTTTATTTTTGGATCCTATTTTAAGAAAAAAGTTTTTTAGAAGAGCCTTCAAAAAAGACTCCTTCTTTTATTATGAGAGAAGGGCTGGAAACTTCTCCTGAAAATTTGGCCGGCGGCTCCATAAGAACAGTCTTTCTGGCTTCCACCTTTCCCTTTAAACTCCCCAGCAAAATCAAATGATCGGTTGTAATATCCGCTGAAACCTGAGCGGTCGATTCAATGATAAGACGGCCTGCCCCTTTGATCTCGCCTTTGATTTGCCCGGCAATCCTCGCCAAGCCTTCAAAGCGCAGTTCCCCCTCAAAAAAAGCCCCTTCACTGAGGATCACTTGTAAAGATTCTTTTTCCATAAGGCTTTACAATAGGCCGGTTTTAACAAAAATTGCAAGTTTTTTAAGAGATATTGTCTCTCATTATCAAATTCAGCCTAGTCGCGCTGAAAAAGTTTATTTTACTGTTTAAACTGTGATTTTTATCAAAAGCTTGCACAAATAAACTTGCAAAACGAGTTCGGCCCTCCTTTGCGCGAGGGCAGGCTTTGACCACAATGCGACCAGAGGGCGCTTTTCGGCAAAATGTAGGACTGAATTTTGAAAGTTTATTTGCAAGCTTTTGCGCTTTTTAAGTTGCTTTCTTTCAAATATTATCCCCTTAAAATCACAAATAATTTCAATAGATTAGGACTTCTTCAGCGCCGACAGTCTATAATTCCCAAAGATTCAGCTCTCTAAAAGCTGGCTGAGAATTGTTTTAAGCTCAGCCTCATCTTTAAAAGAAAAACGAATAGAGCCTTTTCCTTTAAAATAACTTAATGGGATCCTCTTGGAAAATTTTCGCTCCAATTGAGACAAAGCCTTTTTAAGCCAAAAAGGAGGCTCTGATTTTTTTTGAGTTTTACTTAACTTTTGAACTGTGAGAGATTTTTTCAGACAAAGCTGGGCCATTTCTCTTTGTTTCTTAGAATCTTTAAAGCTTAAAAGCTCACGGGCTTGAGAAAAAGAGAGTTTTTTTTCTCTGACAAGGTTTTGAACGAAGGGATCTAAATTTAAAAGCCTCAAACTGTTTGCCAAGGAGGAGCGGGACAAGGCTAAATTCTCAGCTAAAGCCTCTTGGCTCAAGCCGGTTTCCGCCATGACTTTCTTAAAAGCTTGGGCCTGCTCTATGGGGTTTAAATCTTCTCGTTGCAAATTCTCAATCAAGGCCCAAAGAGCCGAATCCCGCTTGACTACATTGACTTTTAAGAGAGCGGGGATTTTTTTTAAACCAGCTAAGCAACAGGCTCTCCAGCGCCTTTCTCCAGCAATAATTTGATAGTTTTCTCCTTTTTTTTCTACAAGAATAGCTTGCAGAACTCCATTTTTCTTAATGGACTGAGTCAGCTCCTGTAAAGATTCTTTATCAAAATCCTTTCTGGGCTGTTCCCTATTCGGCTGGACTTTTTCAATATCTAACAAAAGAATTTGGTTTTTAGAATCCACCGGCCCTAGTAAAAAATCCAAGCCTCGCCCCAAGCGGGCTTTATTTTTTTTGTTTAAAGAATTAAAAGTATCCAAGTTTTTTCCTCTTTTAAAAGTTTCTATTATAAATGAGCTGATTTTTCAAACTCAGCAGAAAGATTATAATAGGTTTTAGCCCCTAAGGATCTGGGATCATATTGAAAAATACTTTTTCCAAAGCCGGGGGCTTCACTTAAACGAACATTGCGGGGGACGATGGTTTGAAAAACTTTATCTTCAAAATGCGCTCTCACTTCAGCTTCAATTTGTCGGGAGAGCTTGTTTCTCGCATCAAACATAGTGAGCAAAATTCCTTGAAATTTCAAATTCGGATTAAAGTTAGCCCGCACTCGGCGAATGGTCTCAATAAGCTGGCTCAAGCCTTCTAAAGCATAGTATTCACACTGCAAGGGAACAATAAACTGGTGGGAAGCGACTAAAACATTGACTGTTAAAGGGCCTAAAGACGGAGGGCAGTCTATAAAAATATAATCAAAATTCTTAATTAAAGCTTGTATCTGATTTTTTAAACAAAACTCCCAAGAGTCCCTATTAAGAGCTTCCAAACTAAAGCCTGCCAAATGACCGCTACTGGATATTAAAAATAAATTGTCCAAATCGGTTTTTTGAAGAGTTTGCTGAATAGAAACCGCGCCGGATAAAGCCTTATAAATAGTTGAAAACTCGGTTTGAGAATTTAAAGCCCTTGAGGCATTGCCTTGGGGATCCATATCAATCACTAAACACTTGTAGTCTTTCAGAGCCAAAGCCGAGGCTAGATTAACAGAGCTTGTGGTCTTGCCCACTCCCCCTTTTTGATTAACCAAACTGATCACTTGACCCAAGATGCCTGCCTTTAAATGTTAACTGACTAACCTTACTCTTTTGAATAATCATTTTTTGAGTATTCTATGAGAAAGCTTTAAAAGCATTTTCTCATTAAAGAAAAAAGTTTGTCTATATCTTTTTTATAATTTTTTAGACTTTAGTCCAGTTTTGACTATCTAATGCCTATTCATCCCGTTTTTCTTTGCCGCAAAGCTTCCTGCTCCCTTCTCAATTGAATAATCGGAGCTTTTTGGTCAGCGCTGAAAAAATCTGAACCTAGTTCCATTTTTTCTGTATTTTCAGACTATTCAACCATTTTTAGTTCAGGTAAATAAGGACAGGACCCAATCAAATATTGAACTCATTACTGCGATAAATAATAGGGTTATCACAAAAATTATCAATATTTTAATTAACCACTTTCCTGTACCTATTGCTTTATCTAAAAAAGAGCTTGGCTTTCCACCTTTTGATTGAAGAAATTCTTTTATTTCTTTATTTTTTGCATAATCTAAAGGAGTTCTTTGCATCGAGTTTTTAAAATTGACAACAGCTCCCCGCTCAACACAAAATTTTACAAGATTTAAGTTCCCCTTTTGACTGGCCAAATGAAGAGCTGTATTTAGTTTGTCATCAGTTTTTTTATATCAGCGCCGCTCTTAATTAAGGCTTTCACTGCCTCTAAATTTTTTTCACTAATTGCAAAATAGAGGGATGTGTCTTTATCGCTTTTGAAAATATATTTTGCCTCTTTCCAATCAAAATTATCTAAGGCCGCATCCAGAGGAATTAGACCGCTGGAAGAGCACCAAACACTAAGATCAGCCTTTTTTTCAACAAGAAGTTTAGCTATCTCTATGTTCCTCCTTCAATAGCGCAATAGAGAGGAGTGTCGCCTATATGTTCGCCTACAGGGCTTTCAGATCTAGCATTAATATCAGCTCCCCCTTCAATAAGAAGCTTTACTATGTCTATATTTCCTTGAGAAGCGGCTAAATGTAAAGGAGTTTCTCCCTTGCTATCCTTCATTGACACCTGTCCCTCTTCAATAAAAGACCGTGTGAGGCTTATGTCTCCTTTTTTAATAGAATCAAAAATAGACATTAACTTTCTTTTATCATTTTTTATTTTAAAATCAAAATTTTTCTGTTTGAGTTCATCCTCTGAAAGATGGAGAAAAGGTTATAAACACTGTTTTTGGAGTTATATTGACTAGCCAAAACCGAAAATTGCTTTCTATCAGTCAAACCCTAGCTTTTAAATGAAAGTGAAAAAAAGCGCTTAAAACTATCCTTTGTTGCCTCACAAAGGCCTGTCAATTGTTCCCTGTGGAACATTTTTCAATATAGAAAGCTTTTTCCAAACGAATAGGGAAAAAGCTTGACTATTGCCCCCCCCCTATAAAATCAGGGCTGTTTAACAAAGGAGTCCTTATGTTCAAAATAATCAAACTGCTTTTAATTTATATTTTCCTGCTATTGTCTTGTCAGACAGATAAAGAACAATGTCTATCAAAAGAAGAAAACAAAATTTTTGATCAACAGTTTGACTCACTAAAAGCTAAAATAGAAAAAACAACAGACAAAGCCAGTTGTGAAAAGCTACAGGCTCAAATATCAAGTCTAGTGCAAAAACACCGTAGCAAGAAGAGGAGGGAGTGTCCTCTGCATATTAGCTATGGCCCTCCTACACACCATTGCGCTGAAGACGGTTATAAGAGATACATAAGAGAAGAGGCATTGCAAGAAGAGCTTGGCGCAACAACTGATCTAAAAAGAATTGAAGAAATAAAAACAGAATTAAAAAAAAATATTTGAGGCCGAAACGATTTCAGAATCAAACCTAACAGCTCAACTGAAAGGAATGGCCGGCAAAGCCAGTTGTGAGAAAATAATGAATCAATTGGAGCAGACACGAAACAGAATAAGGGAAATGATAGCAAAAAATCCCAATCTTTTTCCTGGCAGTCCTATTCCTGACGATCCTAGAAAAGAGGGAAGTTGCGGAAAAAACGGTTATATTCCTAAAGGCGCAGGAAAGAAAGAGGCTGATAACAGGGCGGGAGGGACCTTCTAAAATCTGCCTGGCAGAGAAACTTAAGCCAATTTTAAAAGAAACAGAAAACTCTATTGAATCATTAGCAGAAAAAAGCCATTTAAAGTCTTTGGTTTTAAAATGTTCCGCGTGGAACAGTTTTTGCCTTAAATACTTTAAAAAAATAGACAAAAAACAGCTTAACTTCTAAAATAGACTTCACCTATGAATCTATTGTTTCTCTTTATTTTATCAACTTCATTCAACTTCAGCACAGCTGATAATAACAAAAAAACAGTTTCTATTCCTGCGCCTTTAGCAGTTATTTCCAGTAGAGACAATACAGGATTTAAAACAGGTTATGGTGTGACATTCGCCCCAGTCATTCAGTTAAACCGGCTGGCTCTTCCAGCCAATTTAGGGGGCTTGAACTGCCGCTCCCCTCACAGAAGCTTCAACACTTATAAAGTCGTAGACATTCTCTCCAAAAACAGACCCCTGAGAATTATCCAATCTTTTCCCATAGAAGGAGCCTTAAGCCGGCTTTTGAGAAAAACTGGTGTCTTTAGATACCCTCTAAGAACCTACTTCAGTTTTGGGCGGACTGGCCCTATCCCCTTTAACATTGTTCAAAACCAAAGGGGGGTAAAAACAGCTATTCACACATTAATTACAACTTATCCCAAAGACACTTTAAAAGAAGAAAGCTTAAAAGCGGATAAAACATTGGAAAGTTTTAAAAAGAAAGGCCAAAGGAAGCAAAAAATCCTGCTTATTTTTGAAAGCCCCAGAGAAAAGCATAAGAGATGCGGCTTTTATGGCTTTGGCCCCTCTGCTAATATTCCCAAAGAGTTTTTTAATACTGTTAGAAAAATGGCTAAAGAAACAAAAGGCTTTCATTCTTTTGAGGCCATCCAAGACCATGAAAAAAGCATGAGCCTGACTGTGGATGAAAAGTCTCTCGCCTACTTAATTTTTAGAAGTCAAGACCTCAACATTAAAGACATTTTCTTACAATAGGCTCTGCCAAACTCACTCGGGCTTTGAAGAGTTATAGGTTTGACTACTCAAAAAATTTTATGTCAGCTCTTAAATTGTTCCCTGTGGAACATTTATTGAGAAATAAAATTTAGCCCCTAGCCATAAATCCAGACTATTTCAATAAATTAACAAAAGGGTCTTTTAGGTTAAAAGCCTTTGGCTTTATTTTTTCTTAAGTTGTTTTGTTGGTCTTTTTTCTCTTTTTTAAACTTTCTGATAAAATCTAGCTGAGCGATATAACAATTTTGTTTCTTCTCATGCTTTTGATACACTAAAAGCATGACTCCCGCTCTCTCTTCTTTTGCGGAAAATTTGAATGAGTTTCGGCTGTATCAAACTTTAGGTGTAAGTGAGCCGGGCCAAAAGCTTTCCAATCATCTAGCATACAATGCCCCCCTTGAATATGAAATACAAAATCAAGATAAAGAAATTATAGGAATGGCTCAAGAGGAAAAAAAAGAGGGGATGGCTCCTTTTTGGATCAAAAATTATTATTTAGGGAAAAACAGAGCTATAGCGCTGAAAATTACAAATGAAAACTATGAGCCTATCCTGTATTTGAAAAGATCTCCCTATATACTAGCTTCCAACACTTTAATATATGATGAGCGCCATGAGCTGTTTGCCTCTATAAAAAGACGGTTTCATCCTTTTATCAGGAAATATGAGTTCCGAAAAAAAAATCACGAGCTGACAGCTTTAATTCACGCCCCTGTTATAAAGCCATGGACTTTTCCCATTTGCAATCCAAGAAAAAGAGAAATTGGAAAAATCAAAAAATTATTTCCCACAACAGGAGAGTTTTTAACCTATCGGGAAACTTTAAATGTGCAGGCCAATCACCTGTCCCCGGCAGAAAGAATAATGGCTCTTTCCGCCTCCCTAGTTCTTTCTATTGAACATTTTTCAGCTAGGTAAAAAATTCGGGAATTATATGACTTCGCACAAAAAACCTTCAAACTAAGGAAATATAGGGGTTTCAGGCTGTTTGTCCAGAA
>JAPPIY010000108.1 GCA_026914095.1 Oligoflexia bacterium | reverse complement strand
CACTGCTTTAGCAGAATTATTATTTTTTTCTTGCTTTTTTACAGATGCAAGAAAATAGCTTAAAAGGCTCAAAAGCTTGCCAATAAACTTGCAAAATTCAGTCCTATGTTTTTCCACAAAGCAACCTAGGGATGTATTGTGATCAAAGCTGAACTCGTTTTGAAGATTTATTTGCGCGCTTTTGAACAAAAATACCGTTTAAACAGCAAAATGGACTTTTTCAGAACCTACTGTTTAGTTACAGGAAATCTATAAGGAATATCTGGAAAACCTCTTTTAACTAGGTTTATAATAAACTTGAAACATTAAAAATTAACTCTTTATGATTTTTTTAAAATCAACTCTATTATAGGCAAGAAGATGAAGCTAAATTGCATAGACAAACAAAAGTGGCTGGAAGAGGGCTTTATTATTCAAAACCTTAAAGGCGAGTATATTTTAGGGCAGGGGGCTTTTAGCTATGGTGATAGAGCTTGCCCCTATTCTTTGTATCATCCAGATTTTTTTTTCAAAAATAAAAAAGCTTGGATATATCCTTCCTCTATTTGCCGATTTGATAAAAAACATTTTTTTGATTTTTTATTTTCAAGAGAAAAAACTTTCAAAAAGCGGAGTCAAAAATCTTTTTGTTTATTTGAAAGCTCGCAAAAGCCTTCCTTTCTTTTATATCAAGAGTGTTTTGTTCAAGCTCAGCAGGCTATTCTTCAGGGTTTGTTTCAAAAGGTGGCGCCGGCTTTTTGTGAGACTTTTTTTAACACAGCTCCTGTTTTAAATTTGCTGAAAAATCTATTTAAAAACACTTTTCATTTTAAACAGGGTTTTTTATATGGTTTTTGGAACAGGCAATCGGGCTTTTTAGGCTTTACTCCTGAGTTTTTATTTTCTATGAACGGGAATCATTTTTCCACTATGGCTTTGGCGGGAACAGCTGAGCAAAACAGTCCCAGTTTATTTACAGGCAGGAAAGAGTTGAAAGAGCATGAGTTTGTAGTGAAAGGCCTTGAAAAAAAACTAACTGATCTCACACGGTGGAAGCAAAAAAAGCAGTCAGAAATGCTATTTCCCCCTCTTAAGCATTTGAGGACAGACTTAAGCGGCCAATGGCTTTCTAGCTTTGATTTTGAAAGAGTCTGTCAAATTCTGCATCCCACTCCAGCCGTAGGCGGTTATCCTAAAGAGGAATCTTGGCTCTGGCTGAAAGAGCAAAGATCACAAAAAACCCGATCTTATTTTGCCTCTCCTTTTGCTTTTTTTGAAAGCAACGCTCGCTCTTTTTGTTTGGTGGCTTTGCGGGCTTTAGAGTGGGATCACAAAGAGAGTCGGATTTTTTCAGGCGGGGGTTGGATTAAAGAGAGCGATTTGCAAAAGGAATGGTTAGAGCTGTATTTAAAAAGACAACAGGTTAAAAGTTTTTTTAAATAGCCGATTATGATTTTACATTCAAAATCTCAGACTCATGCTTTTTCACAAAGTAGCTTCTGCTACTTTGTGTTCACCATTTTTAATGTGAAAGGCGCGGGAGGTATTAAGCGCCGCTGTGTTGATGTGAATGTTGATACAAGAGTAGCAAGCGCCTTAGTAAAGGGGCAAGTATTGTAAAAATAACGGAGGATGTGTTTAACACCAAAGCGTGCGGTTTAGTTTGTATATAGGAAAAAAGGGAATCTTACGAAAGACTCCCTTTTTTTAGACCTATACCGTTCTTGTTTGAGTTTCCCCCCTTTCTGTCACTCCCGCGAAAGCGGGAGTCTAGTTGAAACCCGAAAATTCAAACTCGATCAGTATAGCCTGCAATTGAAATCAGTAAATTGAGAAAATAATTTCAATCAGGACAGATAAATTCCAAAAAATTATTTTTGTTAATACAGTTAAAATCAGCCTTGTAGCTCTCTAGCCATGATAGAGGGGCTTTAGATGTTTTTTTCCACTTAATTTCATACCCGCTCAGTTTTCCCTTATATTCTTCTATATAGTCCAGCTCAGCTCCCGTGTAGGTTCTCCAAAAATAAGAGGAAACGAAATTCTTATAATAGTTATTGTATTTTAATTTTTCTGCTATAATAAAATTCTCCCATAGCATTCCTATATCGTTTCTGTCTTCCAGTGAATTAAAATTATTTATAAGAGCATTTCTGATGCCCAGATCATAAAAATAGACTTTTGGTTTTTGGCTTATTTCTTTTCTTAGATTTCGGCTAAAACCTGTGAGAGTGAAAATAACAAAAAACTTTTCAAGCAAATCAATATATCGCTCCACTGTTTTTTTGTGCATTTCCAATCGCCCGGCCAGTTCTGTTAAAGAAACCTCTGATCCTGTTTGAAAAGCCAAAAGTTGTAAAAGTTTTCTTATTTTCTGACTGCTTCTTACTCCTTCTACTTCTAAAACATCCTTGTATAAATAGTCTTTTGAAAGAGAATGTAAATATTCCTGCCGATCTGATATTTGTTCCATGGAAAAAAGTTCAGGGTAAGTTCCAAATATCAGATAACTTTCTAATTGTTCAGTCAATTCATGAAAGTTCCAATGCTTTTTTAACTCACACATGGCTATTGGGTGAAGATGATAAGTCCAGGCTCTTCCTGTTAAAGGCTCATGAATAGAACTAGCCAGTTCAAAAGAAGAAGAGCCTGTAACAATAATTTTTAATTGAGTTTTATCATCATATAAAATTTTAAGGTTTAAACCTATATCTTGAATTTTTTGGGCTTCATCAATAAAAAGCACATCATAGCCAGAAACAGCGCCTTTCATTTTTTTTAAATCTCTGGAAGAAAACAAGCGAGCTGTTTTGTCTTCATCCCCATTTAATTTTAAAACCTTTTGAGTTGTCTGTTTTAAAATATCCTCCATCAGACTTGTTTTTCCAACCTGCCTTGCTCCATAAAGAACAATAATTTTTGTTTTCTTTAGTGAAAGCCTTTTTTGTATGTCTTTTTTTATCAAACGATTTATGTACATTACGGTCTCGTAGTAAGGATAGTTTAAGTTATTTTTTGAAAAAATAAAAGAAAAAATGAATAAATTAGCGTAATTTTATACACTTTAATGTCCAAATTAGCGTAATTTAAGGGTTTTTTCCCATTCCAGACAAGTTGAGTTAGGTTGCATTCCAAGAATGCAAAAGCAAGAAAGCAAGCGGGTTTCTCGTTGATTGAGTTGTTGGTTTTTAGCTACCATAACTTTCAAGATCAAAAAAAAGTTTTACAATTTAGAAATTATACCCCATAATTGTAAAAGCAGTTAAAAGATCCTTTAAAACTCCTTAGTTAGCTAGACAATCAAAAGAATTGGATATATAAAGATCTTAATGATAAAAAAGAGGAAATGAATGTTTCTTTAGCCCAGTTTATTATAAAAGAACTATCAACTTTAGGTGTTTCTGCTTTTTGCATTTGCCCTGGAGGGCGTTCGGCCCCCTTTGTTGAAGTTTTGTCTCATAGCAAAGGCTTAAAGCTATTCTATTTTTTTGAAGAGAGATCGGCCGGTTTTTTTGCTTTAGGGCGGGCTTGCAGAGATAAAAAAGCAGTGGCGGTTATAACCACCTCAGGCACTGCTGTTGCTGAACTTCTTCCCTCTGTGGTGGAAGCTCATTACAGCGCGGTTCCTCTAGTGTTAATTACAGCAGACCGGCCTTTAAGTTTTGGCGCAAAAGGCTGTCCTCAAACTCTAAAAAAAGCAACAAGCCTGTTAAAAGATTACTGTTCTATCTCTAAAAATATATCTAAAAAATCCGATTTGGATTTGAGTCAGTGGAATCCTCATACAAGCTCTTTGCACTTAAATGTGTCTTTTGATGAGCCTTTAATTGATGAGCCGGTTAAAACCACCGACTTTTTAAAAATGAAAAAAAAAACTCAGTTTATCCACAAAACATCAGTCAAAAAAGGAGCCTCTCAAAAAAAACTTTCTCAGTTTTTTAAAGCTTGCAAAAAACCTTTAATCCTTGTGGGTGCATTGCAAGAGCAAGAGCGGGAGCCAGTTAAGGAAATATTAAAAAACTGCAACAAGCCTATATACGCGGAGTCTCTTTCTAATTTGCAGGGGCTTATCCCCAGTCTTCTATCTGGCGAAAAAATGCTGAACTATGCTTTGCAGACAAAGCAAATTGACGGAGTGATAAGGCTGGGCGGAATCCCCCGCGCGCGGTTTTGGAGGGATTTGGAGAAATACAAACTTCCGGTTTTAAATTTAAGCTCTCCTCCTCATTATGAAGGCTTGGCGAGGCCAACAGTCAATCAGCCTCTTTTTTATTATATAGAGCATTTAAAAAGTTATTTGTTTGCTTTAAAAGGTTTTGGAGCTGACTTAAAAGAAAGGGATCAAATTCAGTTGAAAAAATATCTACAGCTTTTAAAAAAATATTCTGAAGGGGAGGAGGCCTGGTTTTGGACTTTGAAAAAATCTTTAAAGCCAAGATCAAAAGTCTTTTTAGGAAACAGCTCTCCTATAAGATTTTGGGATAAAATGCTTTTTTGCTCTAAAACAGATATACAAATTTGCGGCCAAAGCGGAGTGAATGGGATTGATGGCCTAGTGTCTCGGTTTTTTGGAGAATGTGAAGCCAAAAAGAACAATATAGCTGTTTTAGGTGATTTAAGCCTTTTATATGATATGCCGGCTTTTTGGCGCTCTAAAAAACGACCCCATTGGACTCTAGTTGTAATCAATAATTTAGGAGGACAGCTTTTTTCAAGGCTGTTTGACAACCCTGCTTTTTTAAACTCTCATAATTTGTCTTTTAAAGCTTTAGCTGATATGTGGTCTTTAAATTATAAATGTTATAAAAAGCCTTCGGATTTTAAATGGACTGAGCCTTATACTTTAATAGAAGTTCGCCCTAAAGCCTCTGATACAAAAGCTTGTTTTAGAGAATACAATTCTTTATGGAGCTAAGTCTATAATCCCCGATCTTTTAAGCCTTTTAACATAAGTTTTGGAGGTGGAAGAAATTTAAGTTAGATCAAACTAAATTTTATTTTAACAGAAGAGCTAAAGAGCCTAGACGAGATGAGTGTATTTGTCAAGAAAAATAACTTTTTCTTTAAAATAAGGTTAATGACTTGTCTCATTTTGAGATATAGTCTTAAAAAAAACAATATTTTTTTAAGACTAAAAACCTATCAAAAAACCACACTTAGCTTAAGTTATTGAAAATTAAAGCCTTTTTCTCCTGTCCCGCCTATAGACAAGGATAAATTATTGACATGATGTTTTGAACTATTTTGTGTCATAATGTTTTTACACAGGAGGTTAAAATGCATTCAGAAGCTATTACGCTGTTTCAACTATTAGAACAAAAAAACTCATACTTGCTGGAGTTTCATGAAATCAACATGGATGAACTTAGCCGGTTAGCGGAAGGAAGTGTGAATAATTTAGAAAATTTTTATTATTCACGAGAAATATTGCTAAATGCTATCAATAAATTAGATCATGAAATTTCTAAAAATAAAATAGAGGCGCTGAAAGTGAATAAACAAGAAAAAAAGAAGCTAATAGATATTTTAAATTTGAAAAGAAAAATGGTTTTATCCATTCTAGATCAGGATTTAGCTATTATCTCTTTAGTGGGGCAGTTGAAAAAATCAAACACAAAAGATATAGCTGTTTAGTTGTTCTGGTTTCAGCTTTTGGATAGAAGGACATCCTGTCCTTAAGGCCTGCTTTTGCCGGCAGAAATTGGCTTGAAAATTTGAGGTTTCCTTTTAAAAAATAGAGTATTTCTCAATAGTTAAAGCTAAAAATAAAATTTTTTTAAAAAATCATGTGTAGAATTTTCAAAAATTTCCTATACTTTTATCTAGTTGAGAATAAAATTTGCTACAATAATGGGTATGGAAAAAATTTTATATTCAATAGAAAAATATTCTTTTAACAGCTCTCATCAACAGGAAACCGCTGATTTTTTAATAGAATTAACTCAAAATGATAAAGCAACTCCCCGGCTTTTAGAATGGGCTGGTTTTTTAGCTTTAGAAAATGAGCTTTGGCCAATAGCGGAAATGATTTTTGCCTCTCTTTTAGAAAGAAGAGATAAAGTGTTGGATTTGTTAGGCTTGGCTAAGTCTTTAAGAATGCAGTCTCGTTTGACTGAGGCCGAAGAGTGTTATTTGGCTAGCCTGGACAAGATCACACAGGCTTGCTCTTTATTATTTGTTGTTTATAAAGCTTTAGGTGAAATTTGTCTTTTAAAGAGTGATTTTTATCAAGCCGAGGAATATTATAATAAAGCCAGCGCTTTGAATCCCAGTTATAAAAATTTAATTTTTTACAGAGCTATGATGTATTTAAAAGAAAAGAACTATCAATGCGCTGAACAATCTTTTAAAAATTATTTAAAATTCAACTCAAATTCGTCAAAAGTTTGGCTGGGATTAGCCATTGCAAGAAAAGCTTTGGGCGAAGAAGAGCTGGCTTGGTCTTGTCTGGAAAAATGTTTGGATATAGAACCTCAAAATTCACAGGCTTTAAAATTAAAAAAACGCTGGAAAAAATCTATCTTTGAAAATATTTCAAGCTCTTTAAGCTTTTCCGCTTAAAATTTGGAATATACTCTTGACTTTCCATAAAATAGCTGGACTAAAGCTGAAATGCGGCTGTTTTTATGTCTCTCATAAATAAACCTCTATTGTACTTGAGACTTATATGATCCTGTTTGAAAATTCGGGAATTATAGACTTGATTTCGCATTATTCCCTTT
>JAPPIY010000339.1 GCA_026914095.1 Oligoflexia bacterium | reverse complement strand
CTATTGAGACATTCTATTTATCATATTTACTCTTAATCAAATACTACCTTAAAATTATAAAAATGAAAATAGCATCAATTTTCTATCTTTATTTTTTAGAACGATTGTAAGGACTCTGATTGGTTGGTTTTAGAGAAATATCTTCCTGAGAAGCTTTTGTCTAAATGGCTTTGGGTGTTCTACCAAGTCTAAACCTGATAATTCTTGTAGGAGTATTTTTATTGGAAAGATTTTTAAGGATGCTAATCTCTTTACGGGTCCAAGGTTTCCCACTGTTACTTTTTGACATAATGCACTATCTCCAAAATATACCTTATCAGGTAATTTATACCCTTATGTCATTTAGATCAAGAGAATATCTACCAAAGAAAACCCTGATCAGCCTAAAAATCCATGTATAATCTCATGTAGAATTATGTATAACGATTTTGAAATGCTGAGAAATATCCAGAAATAAGTCCAGTGAAATGATGACTGCCTAATTAACCAAGAAACACGGAGACTTGAAATATCCCGACATTTCCTGAAATGTTCAAACACAAAATCTTGGAAGTTCGTGAAATCAGATGGTCGGGGAGACAGGATTTGAACCTGCGACCCTCTGGTCCCAAACCAGATGCGCTACCGGACTGCGCTACTCCCCGACAGCCACACAGCATAACAAAAAAGAAAAGCTTAAAGCAAAACAAAAATGCATCTAAAGCCTACACTCACTCTATTTTACCTCTAATTTATACGGGTTGTGTTTGAAATTTTGGGAATTATAGACTGAATTTTCGCAAAAGTATGAAGGCAGAGGTGAAAATCACCAAAAAAAACTCAAACTGGATCGGTATAATTTATAAAAACTGAGCCATAGAAAAGGCAAAAGAGCTTTTCTCTGCGCCCTTTAATACAGCTAATTTCTTGAAAGCTCTTTTAGTTTTATTAAAAATCTGTTTGAATTTTGTCAGAGTTCATTTTATAATAAATATAACAATTTAAAAAAGAACCTAAAAACTAAGAAGTAGAAAGAAACGCATGCTCAAAACTGTTGTCAGCTTCTGTTTTGTAACTAAGCCTATCTCTGCCTTTCTAAAAAAAAGCTTATTGCTTTCATTGATTTTCTTTAGCCCTTTATCTTTAGGAAAAACAGATATAGAAGGCTCCCTTTTAATAAGAAGCCTAAGCCATCAAAATTTTAAATCTTTTTCAAACTACAGCCAGCTGTATCTTAATGGCAAATTTCATCCCAGCAATGAGCTGAAAATTCAAACTCATTTTCTATTTTCTCAATTTTATGGAGAAGCTCCCTTCTCATTAGAAATTCCAATTGAAGTCTACCCTTCAGCTAGCTGGTTTATTCATGAAGACATTCAGTTAAAATTAGGACGGAATCTTTATAACAATCCTTTTCATCAAATCGTCTCTTCAAACTCTTATGAAGCCTCTCTTTATAGTTTTGACGGAGTTTTTTTAGAATACAGCACCTCTATTTTAAACGTTAATTTTTGGTCAGCTTATCTCCCAAAACGATGGGTAGGCCTAAAACAAGAGCAAGAGCTTAAGTATGGTCTAGGGTTCTTTTTAGATATTAAATTCACAGAAAATTACATTGATTCTTTTAATTTCCATGTAGCCTATTTAGCTAACTCCTTAACCCAACAGTCAGATGAAAAGATGTCCCGCTATGGCTTAGCCTTAAAAGGCTTAATTCAGCCTGTGAATTTGAATTACACTTTTATTGCCATAGGACACGGCCCTGGCTTTCAGTTTAAAATGGAAGAGAATATGTACCATTTCATTCTGAACTATTTTCGCCCTGATTTTTTTAACAGCAGGATCTTTACCGGCTATCATACTGACAGCTCAAAATATGAGCCTTGGCTTTATGACCGTCATGAAAATGCAGGACTTTCAGACATTTTTTTATGGGGCAATTTAAGCTATTATTTCGCAGGTTTGTCAGTGTCTCCTATTAACCATTGGGACATTAAGGTCATATTTTATGATTTTAATGCAACGCAAAACGGATCGGTTGAATTGGGTTACCTTGGCGCATGGATTCACAAAAACCAAAACAGCTCCATTCCCGTTCCTCAAAAAAAACTAGGAAAAGAATTAGATCTTCAAATTATGACTCAAATCAGCAAAGAGTTTCAAATCAAGCTCACAGCAGGACTCTTTTTTTCTCATATAAAATCTGAAAACTTTTTAAAAGATCAAAGTTTTTATAACAATGTCCAACTCGCTGGACTTTATAAATTCTAAAATTCACTACTTTATCAATTCTTTATTCCTTTCAAATTGACATTTCAAGCAATTTTTGATACTGGGAAAAGCATGAGGTTTTTTACGCTTTTTTTGATCATTTTCCCAATTATAATAACAGCTAATAAAAATAAAATACAGCTAAGCCCTCAACTGAAAAACTCTTACCTCAAACTATTGGATCAAGCCAGCGCTTTTCATAAAGCGCTTCGTCTGGGAGATAAAAACAACATTCAAAAAGAAATTAAACAAACACAAGAAATTATTGCTGAGCTTTACAGAAAAAGCTCCTCTCTGTCAGAGTTCCACTTTCGCATTCACTCCTATAAACTTTTAAAATCCATTGAAGAGCAATTATCTATGATCACTCATAATCACCTATTAAAAGAAAATCAGGAAAAAAAGGTTGTAAAAAGGCTTTTTAACTCTTTTTTTGAATTAGCTCAAGTTTATAATCTCACAAAAGACATGAAAGCCAAAGTGTTTTATTGCGGAAAAGATAAAAGTTTGTGGTTTCAAACAGACAGAAAAGCGCAAAATCCCATCAACCCTGGTTATAAAAACTGCGCCACTCAGGTTTTATAACAGGATATGAGATTTGATAGAGGAGACGACATTTGAGAGTATAGAGGAGTTTAAGAAGGAGTTGGAGGAGCACTTGATATATTATAATGAGTTTAGACTTCATCAGGCTTTAAAACATAAAACACCTTCTCAAATGAATGAAGACTGTGAAAGGGCTTGAATGACATTTTGTCAGCGAATTATTGAACACTTACACAATTTAAAATAAAAAGGCCTTATTCTAAAATGTTTGTTGGCGCTGAAGTTTTACTCAACAGCTCTCATTGGCTTAAAAAGCTCAAACATAAAAGAGTCGCTTATTTAGGAAATTCAGCCAGCGTTGATCAAAAAGGAAATTTAATACTCTCCCGCCTTTTAAAAAATAAAAACATTTCATTAACAGCTTTATTTTCCCCTCAACATGGCTTCAGCTCTACAAAACAAGCCAATATGATAACTTCAGAAAACAGCGCTTATAAAGGTTTAACTCTCTACAGCCTTTATTCTAAAAAAACCAGACGATTGACTCCTCAAATGAAGCAAAGCTTTGATGTTTTATTATTTGATCTTCAAGATACAGGATGCCGAATTTACACCTACCTTAGCACTTTGCTTTATCTCATAGAAGATTTAGAAAACACAGATAAAACTCTTATTGTTTTAGACCGCCCCAACCCTTTAGGCCGCTATGTAGAGGGGAGTCGGTTAAAGGAGGAGTTTAAAAGTTTTGTGGGTTTAGCTCCTCTCCCTATGAGTCATGGTTTAACTTTAGGCGAGTTGGCCTTATGGTATCAACAGTTAAAAAAATTAAACTCTCATTTAGATGTTGTCCAAATGAAAGACTGCCAAGCTAAAAAAACCTGGCCTCCTCATAGAGCTTGGGTCTTGCCCAGCCCTAACATGACAGGTCTTTCCTGCGCGAAATGCTACCCCGGCGCTGTGCTTTTAGAGGGAACTCAAATTTCAGAAGGAAGAGGCGCCACAAAGCCTTTTGAAGTTTTTGGAAGACCCAACATGAACACTGAAAAAATTTACAACTGGATGAAAAAAGAAAAAGCTGATTTTTTAAATGGCTGTTTTTTAAGAGAAATAAAATTTGAGCCTGGCTTTGACAAATTCAAAAATCAAACCTGCTCTGGTTTTCAGATTCATTTAGAAAAAACTTGGGCTAATAAAGGCTCTTTTCGCCCTTATCGTTTAATCAGCTTGTTTTTAAAAGCCTTTAAAGAAATCCACCCCTCCACTGTTTGGAAAAGCAAGCCGCCCTATGAGTATGAATGGAAACTCGCCCCTATTGACATCATCAGCGGAAGTGAAGATTTAAAAAAATGGGTGGAGGATTCTTCCGCTAAAGCCAGCCATTGGGAAGATTTTTTAAGCCATGAAGAACAAACTTGGAAAAAAGAGCAAAAAGAGCTTTTTATTTATTCTGGATAGACTTTTTTACTTGTATGCCCATAGATAAAGCTTATACTAATCCTGTTTGAGGTTTCTAGCTTGAATACAATTTCCGCCCCTGTTTTCACGGGGACGAGATTTTACAGGAATGACGAGAAAACTCAACCCAAATTAACATAAGGAGAAATTATGAAAAAATATCTAATTTATGCAATAAGCCTCCTCTGGCTTCTAACCGGTTGTGGAAAAAAAGAACTCAACCCGCTGGACCTCAAATTATCCAGTATTCTTTTTAGCCACAAGTTTAAAAAAGACGAGAGTATTCTTTCTATCCACAAGTTTAAAAAAGACGAGATCAACAAAATAAAACTACTTTTAGATCAAGGCGCGGATGCCAATGTTAAAAACCACAACGGCTGGACAGCTTTACACATATTATCTCACCTGTCTGCTGTGTCTGCAATAACACGTGAGGAACAAGCAGAACTTGCCAAAGCATTCTTAGACAGAGGCGCGGATGTCAATGCTAAAACCAAAAACGGCTGGACAGCTTTACACTTTAACTTACTCTTTGGAAAGGCAGGAAATGCAGGGTTTAACAAACTACTCTTAGACAGAGGCGCAGATGCCAATGCTAAAGCCAAAGACACCGACTGGACAGCTTTACACCATGCTTCAAATTTCCAAGTTGGAGCTATAGACCTTGTCAACCAGCTCTTAGATAAAGGCGCGGATGTCAATGCTAAAACCAAAAACGGCTGGACAGCTTTACACTTTGCAGTAGATATTGGAAATATAGACCTTGTCAAACTGCTCTTAGATAAAGGCGCGGATGTCAATGCTAAAGCCAAAGACAGCCGTATCCATACAGTCCGTCACAAACTCAGGAAAGGCGGAACAGCCTTGCAAATAGCTACTGCGCAGAGCAACAGCAACCAGAACAAAAAAGAAATTATCCGTCTGCTTAAAGAGAGAGGGGCTGTTGAATAGATTTACACTGATCTTATTTGAATTTTGAAGTTCTGTCTGGAGATTCCCGCTTGCGCGGGAAGGACAATTGGAGTAAAAACTCATTAGACCAGTATAATTTCGGCCGGGAAGGTAACCCTTAAGCCCTGAGAGACTAAAAAGATGATAAGGCTTTATATTTACGATCACTGTCCTTATTGCGTAAAAGCCCGAATGATCTTTGGGCTCAAACAAATTCCTGTTAAACTAAAAAGCCTCTTAAATGATGATGAAAAAACTCCTGTTTCCATGATAGGAGTTAAAATGGTCCCCATTTTAGAATACAAAAAGGGGGCTTTTATGCCTGAGAGCCTGGATATTGTCTCTTATATTGATAAAAGCAAAGCTCCCGCTCAAGTGAATAAAAAAACAAGTAAAAATCTGTCTCGCTGGTTAGATAAAAACAGTTTACTTTGTTACAAACTGGCTATGCCCCGCTGGGTCCATGCGGATTTAGAAGAGTTTAAAACTCAAAAAGCAAAAGATTATTTCATAAATAAAAAGTCGGCTTATATTGGCTCTTTTGAAAACTGCTTAAAGGAGACCGAGCAACTGATACAACAAATGACAAAGGAGCTGGACACTTTAGAATCTTTTTTTAAAAAGAAACAAAGTTTTTTTACAGGAGTTTTAAGCTGGGATGACTTTCATCTGTTTGCTTTTTTAAGGTCTTTAAGCCTTGTGAAAAGTTTGACCTTTCCGCCTAAAGTGAAATTTTACAGTGAGAGGATGTCTCAAAAAAGCCAAGTTCCCCTCCATCACTCTATAGCTTTATAAATAAAGTGATCCTGTTTGAATTTTTAGTGTTGCGCCCTCTTCAAAAACTTTAAGATGGGAGGCCTAAAACGAGTTCGGCCCCCGTTTGTGCGAGGACAGGCTTTGACCACTAGGCGACTGCAAGCCGCTTTGTGGCAAAAGCCTATCTGAGATTTTAAGGCTCTCTTTGTTCATTTTTCAACTCTTTGAAGTTACTGGGAAATTTAGTAAAATCAAATGTTTAACCCGCCACAACTTGCCCTTGGCTTCCCTGTAGTTTTTCACATATCCCTATAAATCGCATCCAAATCACCTCTAAAACTCCAAAAATAGAAAAGCAGGATTAAAAACAAGAATTGTTAAAGGCTTTTTTCCATTTAGGAGGACAGAAAAACTCCCCTCTAGCATCCTTCATTGTTTCAGGAAACTGGCATTGCTCTAAAACTTTGTTGGAAATCCTTTTTTGAAAATGACTGGCATTCCTCAATTCTATGTGAATATTCCTACGAGGGCTTATAATTCCGACACTCTTTTTTAAATTCTCTTTAACATACCTCAAAGGTGTTTTTAAGTCCGTATCATTGGATACTAAAACACCACTATCAAATTCATCTTTAAAAGCATCAGAAACTATATGAACAGCTATATTGACATCTGATTCTTTTTCCTCCCACTTGCTTATAACACCTATTTCTTTCCCTTCTTTATATTCTCCATTTTCATAGTGACACTTTAAACCTGCTACT
>JAPPIY010000067.1 GCA_026914095.1 Oligoflexia bacterium | reverse complement strand
CACTGCTTTAGCAGAATTATTATTTTTTTCTTGCTTTTTTACAGATGCAAGAAAAGGCATAGAATAAGTTTCTCTGCCGTAAGTTTTTAACTTACTGTTTATTTTAGAAGATACCAGGTCTTCTATTTGTTTTCTTTGCTGTTTTGTCAGAGGCATTTTATTTATCTTGTAAGTGAAAAATAAATTCAGAGTAAGGATTTTTATCCCGTTCTGTTCTATTTAATACAGGCCGTTTAAATTGATTGACAATTTTCATTCCCGCTCTTTCTGCAATAGAAGGATAAAGATTATGTTTGTCATTGGCGACAAGAAAAACATGAAAATCTTTTGATACAAACCTTTTGGAGTTTTTCAACACATCTGAAATTCCTTTCACATAAGATTCTCTAGCTGTAGCGCCTTGTCCTTTGTAAAGAGGCCCTATTTCCAAATTGTCTTTCCGTTTGAGTCCCAATAAATCGTAAGCGTAAGCATGTTGTTCATGGTAATCAATTTGACCCACATAAGGAGGAGAGGAAAAAATCCCTTTTATTTTTTTCTTTTTCAGTTCTTTGTAAAAAGCTTTATTATTTTTTTTTATTTCTCTGAAAATATCAACAGTTCTGGAGTCAGAAGGAATCACTACGTAAAAAGCCTTTGTTTTTAATTTTGTAAAAGCCTCAATACGATTCACCGTATCCTTGGAATAGCGGTTAAACCATGATTTTATTGAAAATAGAGGCTTGCATATTTTTTTATGTTTCCAGCAATAGTAACTAGTAACTTGAGGCTGTTTCAGTGTAGCCAAATCATAATGGGTAGTTGCCCGACAGGAGCGAACAGTCCGGCTTAAAATAACAGACAAAATCTTTTTATTGTTTTTATCCTTTATTTTTTGAATTTCTTTAAATATAAAATCCATTTCTTTTCGTATGCTTGGGATATACCATTTATCTAAAAAACTTTTATGATTTGAAGCCTCCAACTGAATCTTGTATTTTCGGACAAGTTTATTGTAAATATCCAAAAACTCTTTTTCTTTTTCCATTGCATACTTTGCCTCATTGATTTTTTTTCTTTCCAGCTGATATTTAAAATCAGGGCTGGGGAAATAAGTATTATTAAACTCAGATAATATAAGAGCGAGATTGTTTTCAAAAACAGACAAGGAATTATCGCTCTCATAATTTAATAAGGCTTGTTTCACTCTTTTTATTTCTGCTTTGAGAGACGGAAAATCATAATCCAGCAATTTGCTTTCTCCAATCAAACAGTTGAACTGAGAAGCATCTATCCCAATAGAATGCAGGCCCATTTCAAGAGCCTGAACCAGAGTTGTTCCAGAGCCGGAAAAAGGATCTAACAAAATATCTCCCTGTTTAAAATAAACTTCTTTTTTGAAAGAATCTGTCTTGCTGTCTATAAAATACTCAACAAGCTGAGGGATAAATTTCCCTTTATAGGGGTGTATTCTATGAACATGTTTTGTGGTGTCTTTTTCTCTGAGGTGATCAAAAGATAAAGACCAATTTAAATCGGCTCCCAGCTTTTTTTTCCAACTGTCTTCTTTCCAAAAGTGTTGAGATTGATAGTATTCCTTTAAGTCATCTGCGCTTACACAAAGAGCGTGAGATTTACTGTATTTTTTGATCTTTCCATATTGTATCAAATAGGAAATATTAGATTCGCTAATATTTCTCTTTAAAAATTGTTTAGCCCAAGCGCTGGCTTCTTTAATAGTTAGAAATTGTTTTGTTTGCCTCATTAGATATAAATATATCAAAAATGTCTTCTATTTTAAAGTTTTACGGGGAATTATATACATGACTAGCCAAAAAGCTCTAAAAGCCTTTAAATATAAGGGTTTCAAGGAATTTACTATTCAAAAATAAAGGTAAAAGTTTTAAGCGATTAAAGCGGTTTTCTTCAGAGAAAAAGCCACAAAGCCTTGAAATTTGGCGAGTCAAGTATATAATTCCCGTTTTACGGAAAGGGTTTGACGCAATTCAGCATTTTATAGTTTTTACCTTAGAGCCTGTCTATTTCCTAGAGAGTCTTTTTTGTTTTTTTATGTTATTGTTTTTCTTCCAAGCTTGAACGATTTTATCTTGTCGCTCTTTTTCACTAGACATGTTGAATGATTCCTCTGGCAAGATCCCAGTCACAACGGCGACGGTATCTGCCGTCTGCTCTTAAGCCACGATAGGGAGTCATCAGCACATTATGAGTTTTTTCTCTAAAAGAGTTTAAAGCTTTATTCCATTCCTCAATACGAACCTGAACTGTTGTCTCAACCAAAGTAATACTTCGGCAAGACTCTCGCACTTTATAACCCTTAAGTTCAGAAGGATAACAAAAACGGATAGAAGCTGTTTTTGTGTTATCCAAAGCCAACAAACCGACATTGCCATTTTGTCTGTTAAATTTTACATCCGCTTTTCTGGGATTGGCTTGAGGGCGCAGAGCCTCTATTTCAGAAAGAGCGCCCAATTTTTTTTCTCCCGACCAAACGACAGTCTCCTCTACTTTTTTTGGAGTAAAGAGAGCTAACCCCACAGGATGAGCCGTGTCTGAAAATAGGGAGCTGGTTAAAGAAATAAAATCTGACAATCGCTCTCTAAATAAACCAGAACGCAAAAAAGATTCCGGAACCAACACCGCCAGCCACTTACAGCGCTTTAAGCATTTTTCCAAAGCAAAAGCATAAATATCTTGATAATCGCACTTAGGGAAATCCATAGACAAGCGGGTAGCTGTATTACGGGTAACCAAGGGGGATTTGTTATGCAGACTTTATAGCCAGTTGGAAATTTTTTAAGTGTATCCTGCTTTTTAACTTCAACATGAGCTGGTTTTATATCAAAGGATTTAAACCGATGGCACAAGCCCATGTCTTTCAAATGAGTGATCAAACTGTTTGCGCCGGCAAAAGGCTCTAACACAACGGTTTTTGGCAAGCCCGCTTTGTCCGTCCAAGCTTTAAAAGCTCTATGCTTGAAAGGGTTGGCCTTAGTATAAAACTGCCCCTTTGCTCTTTTTTTAAGGAATCCGTTCATTTAATTTTTAAAATTTAATCAAGCTGTTAATCTGTATTTATACCGATCGTGTTTGAAATTTTCCGATTTCTCGTCATTCCCGCGAAAGCATGCCCTCGCGAAAGCGGGGGCGGGAATCTCCAACTTCAGGCAGAAAAACTCAAACACGACTAGTATAAAAACTCGATTGTCGCTATACTAGTCATTAAACTCATATTTATCAATTTCTTTTAGTGTCTGTTTGACACAGCAGGTCTTTCGTCAGTTGGTTAGAGTTGAAAAAAGCCTAGTTTTAATCAGAATTTTAGTTGTGCGTTGCGATTTATTGTCATTTGTTTTTATTTGGATAAATAATAATAAGCAATGAAAGATATAAAACATTTAGGACAAGTTTTCACTTCTAAATATATTGTAAAAATAATGCTTTCAATGAGAAAAAACAAAGGTTCTATTTTGGAGCCTAGTTCAGGAAATGATTCATTTTTAAAAGAATTGGAAAAGAATGCTATTGGAATAGAAATAGATAGAAATTATTGTAAGGATAAAAGAGTTTTGAATATGGATTTTTTTAAATATCCTTTGACCAACAAATTTAACACAATAATCAGCAACCCTCCATATGTTCGTCATCAAGATATATTGGATAAAACTAAATGTTTTTTAGATTACAGTCTCTTTGACAAAAGAAGCAACTTATACCTTTTCTTTATTGAAAAATGCATTAAACATTTAAAAAATAATGGAGAGCTTATCCTTATAACTCCGAGAGATTTTTTAAAACTTACCTCTTCAAGAAAACTCAATGAAAAATTATACAATGAAGGTTCTATAACAGATTATATTGAACTAGGAGATAAACAAGTTTTTGAAGGTTTTTCTCCTAATTGTCTTATATGGAGATGGGAAAAAAACAAAAAATCAAAACTTACCAACAAGGGAGATTTTTTTAATTGCTTAAACGGACAAATATGGTTTGGAAATCGTGTAAAAGGAACTTTAGGGGACTGTTTTAATGTTAAAGTAGGGGCCGTTAGTGGCGCAGATAAGATATTTACAAACGATAAGAAAGGGTGCACAGATTTTGTTTGTTCTGAAACAAGAAATCATAAAACAACTAGACGAATGATTTATAATAGAAAAGATAAATCGCTTTTAAAATATAAAAAAGAGCTGATTGCAAGAAAGATAAGAAAGTTTAATGAAAACAATTGGTGGGAATGGGGAAGAAAATATCACGAAAAGGAAGGTGAAAGAATATATGTTAATTGTAAAACAAGACATAAAAATCCATTTTTTATAAGTGAAAAAAAAGCTTATGACGGTTCTGTGTTAGCTTTGTTTCCTAAGGAAAACATCAATTTAAGCAAAGCAGTTGAAAAGTTAAATAAAACAGATTGGGAGAGCTTGGGTTTTAATTGTGATGGCCGTCTTATCTTTTCTCAAAGGTGTCTGTCCTATGCCCCTATTGAGCTATGATACCAAAACCCTTTATAGACATTTGCGAGTTTCTTAAGGAAAGTCCTCCAAATCTTTCTTTATCTGGAAATGCTAGGCTTGATTCAAAAACATCAGAGAATAGTGTCACAAGTCAAATAATTAACTCTGATTTAAGAAATACATACCAAATCAATTCGCCAAATATAGGCTCAGGCAAGAAGGTTGATAATAATTGGTATGATATTAAAGTGGAAGACCTATATTGTGACATAAAGATAAGCGAACTTAAAAGTTCGGATAATACAGGAGCAACAAGACATATTTTTTATCTATTGACAGGAGAAGAGCCTCCTAAGACTAGTCACAATATATTTGAAAAAATGAAGGGATCTGAAAAACCCTGCGAGTTAAGAGACTTTTACTATTTAATAGTCAATAAGGATAAACCAGCAGATTGTTTTATAGTGAGCCTGAAAGGCTTTAAAAAAGTTAACCCTAATCCAAGAAATCAGCCTTTTCAGTGTAATTGGAATGAAAATAGAGGTATTACACAAAGAAACTGGAGAGAAGCTAAAGAATACTTGCTTTCTAAATGGGCTGTATCCATAAAAAAACAGATTGCTCTTGCTAAAGAAGGGATGCCGAAGCACTATCCTGAATTTTTCTAATTTTTTTTCATGCTTCTTTTTCTTTTGTTTTGGTATTTTTCTCAGTTTTTTCTCCTTTTTGAGTTTATATTTGTAGGAAAGAATAACATTAAGAAAAGCTTGAAAGCCTTTCACTGCCCCTCATCCTATGTATTCTTATTGGCTAGTCTCAAAATATAACCTCCTTTTTTATTAAAAAAACAGCGAATATTCTTTTAAAAAAGCTAACTGATCTCAAAAAAATCAATTTGATTTTGGTTGTCCACTGTCGCTAAAAACAATTGAATGCTGAAATTGGAAGCTTCACATAAACTCTCTGCCGCTTTCTTAAGCCGGCCTTTTTGCTTTTCTTTTAAAATATTTTCAATTTGATCAGCTGTTTGAATGGACTTCACCTCTACTAGAATTTGCTCCCTATTTTTTTCAGCTAAAATATCTATTTCCACTCCTAAAATTTTTTTGTTTTGAAAAACAATAGTCCAACCCTTTTTTATTAAGTAATGAGCTACAAGCTTTTCTTTTAATAAGCCTTTTGTTTTATTGTTTATTTTATTCATAGTTTTTTATAAAGGAGTTCTTTTTCTAAACTGATATAGCATATAAAAGTTTTTAAGAGAAAAAGAATTATTTTTTTAAATGAGTGACATATTCATTTAAAGAGCCTTTAACTTTTCCGCTAAGCGCTAAAAGACCAATCAGATTGGGCAAAGCCATAGATAAAATCATCAAATCACAAAAATCCATAACCACTGTGCTGGTGGCAATGGCTCCTAAAAAGATAACAACTAAGACAATGAGCTTATAAATAAGAGCGTACTTTTCACCAAAGACAAAAGAGAAACACCTTTCCCCATAATAAGACCATGAAACAATAGTGGAAAAAGCAAATAGAAAAACAGAAACACTTAAAATAAAAGGGAAAAATTCGCTGGCTTGAGCTAAAGCTTGAGAAGTTAAAGCCGCTCCCTTTTGGCCGGACACCAAATGAGACAATTCTGGATTCTCATAAACTCCCGTTACTAAAATCACAAGAGCTGTCGTCAGGCAAATAATAATTGTATCTATAAAAGGCTCTAGCAGGGCGACCACCCCCTCTTCCACAGGGTGATCCACTTTTGCCACAGCATGCGCAATAGGAGAAGATCCTAGCCCCACCTCACTGGAAAAAGCCGCTCTTTGCAAACCTGTAACCAAAACTCCAAAAAAACCGCCTAAGCCAGCCGACATACTAAAAGCTTTTTGAAAAATCAAAGAAAAAACTTGTGGGATTTGATCATAGTGGGTAACCAAAACAAAAACAGACATAATCATGTAAATCAAGAACATCAAGGGCACCACACGGCTTGACACTTCGGCAATCCTTTTAATTCCTCCAATAATAACAGCGCCCACCAATACAATTAAAAACAAAGCATAAACCCATTGAAAGTCCTGTAAAAAGGGCAAGCTCATAGAAACCGCATTTAAAGACTGATTCACTTGAAAAGCCACTCCTCCTCCAAAACTTCCCCCCACACACAAACAAGAAAAAACAATAGCCAACATTTTTCCCAACCTGGGCCAGTTCATCTCTTGAAAGCCGGTCTTCAAATATTCCATAGGCCCGCCCATTAAATGGCCGTCCGAT
>JAPPIY010000146.1 GCA_026914095.1 Oligoflexia bacterium | reverse complement strand
CTTCCTTTACATCTCTCATATTTACAGTAATAGAATTGCCATCTAAAACCTGCTCCAAAGAGCTGGCAAAAACATTCACACTCACTTCTTTAAAGCTTTCACCAGATATTTCAACTCTTTTACTTTCTTTGTTAGATATATCCACTTGTATTTTTTTCAGCCAAACTGTATTCGGCAGGTTGTCTTGTATAAACTCCAATATTCTAGGAGTAATTAATCGCTCCTCTGTTAGTTGGCTTAAAAATTCTTTTTTCTTTGCAAACTCTGCAGACTTCTTTGTTAAATAGCCATAGCTGTCTAACTCCGCTTTTAAAGCAGAAAGCTGTTGATTGATTTGACTCAATAAAAGCTCTTCTCTTTGTCTTTGAGCTTTCAGTTTATTAATTTGTTTCACTTCATAGACCTTTAAACCCAAAGGAAAAGCTGAAATGAGAGCAATATTAACAATTATTTTAATCAAAAGTCCGGGACCAGCACGTTGCATTTTGTTCCCTAAGGTAGTCTGCAAATCAGTCAAGAAAGTGGAGCCGCGGGCTTTCCTTTCGCTCAAAGAAGTATCCCCAGATACAGAGCTTCTTGTTTTATTGAGGTTAAGCTTTATCATTCTAAAGACCTCAAGCTTAAGCCAACAAGCACAGAAGAAATCATTTTGTGCTCTTCTTTGTATTTTTTTAAATCAGAAGGAAATTTTATGTTCTTAAAAGGATTTAAAAAATGAGTCTGACAGCTAAAAACGCTTTCTATTTCAGACATTAATCCTGCTGTCTGACTGCCTCCCCCTGTTATATAAATTTCATTGACAGGCTCTTCGGGAAAAAGGCCGTTATACAACTCATAAGGAGAAATAAGCTCTTCCATAAAATCTTTATTCAATTCTGATTTTATTAAAGAAACGACATCTTGAGGGGCTTCTCCCCCTTTACTGGCAGAAACTTTAAGATCCTCCGCCATACTATAATCCACAGACATTTTTTTTTGTATAAGGCTGTTAAAAAAATCTCCGCCTAAATTAATATTTCTAGCAAATACCACTTGATTCTTAACCACAACTATCAAATTTGTTGTTGTTCTTCCTATATCTAAAAGCATATAATTTTTACTTTCATCTAAAGTATGATTGAATTCAAACGCATTAAATAAAGCTCCAAAATTAGTATCTAAAATTTCACACTGTATTGCATTTTGATCCAAAATCTTATTGTAGCTTTCCACCACTGTTTTTAAAACTGTAACAACAAAAAGCGACTTAGCTTCTGGCTTATTCAAATTTAAGCCTTCTAAAATTTCATAGTCTAATTCCATTTCATCCCTGTTATAAAAAAGCTCTTGCTCCGCTTCAATTTCCACAAATTCTGGTATCATGTGATCATCCATTTCTGGAATATCTATTTTCTTAGCAATCATTCCCTTTCCAGAGATTCCTAAAATCACACTTAACTCATCTTCCACATCCACACCAGCTATCTGCTGTCCGACAAATTGTGAAAGGGCCTTTTCATCAGAAATAAGCCCCGCTGAAAAAGTATTAGCGGGAGTGGGAGCCACTACAAAACTGCTGACGACAGGCTCTCCCCCTGCAAAGCTCATCAGCTTTGTATTGTAAGTTCCAATATCTAAGCCAAAAATTTGTTTATTAGATTTTTTGCTAAAAAAATTTAAAACCATAGCTGTCCTAAAAACCTCCTCCAATTAAACATATAATACAATAACTTTGTCAATTTGAATAGATTTTTTAAAAAACAGACAAATCAATTCTAAATAAGCTCAAAAAAGGGGAGTGGGACTCCCTTAAAAAAATATAAATCAAGGCGCTTAAAGCTAAGCAAGGGCCAAAGGGAAAAGCAGTTTGCATCAATTTTTTATTGCTTTGCAACATAATTGTCAAGCCAAACACAGTTCCCAACAGGCAAGCGATCAGCAGAACAAAAAATAGAGACTGCCATCCTAAAACCGCCCCTATCCAAGCCAGCATTTTAATATCTCCGCCCCCCAGGCCTTGTTTTTTTTTCAATAGATAATACAAATAAGCAATTAACAACAAGCCGCCCCCTCCAATTAGAGCCCCTAAGAAAGAAGATAAAAAAGACCTTTCAGGGTTTAAAAAAGCTCCCAGCAAGCCA
Source organism: Oligoflexia bacterium (assembly GCA_026914095.1). Classification (GTDB taxonomy): domain Bacteria; phylum Bdellovibrionota; class Bdellovibrionia; order Bdellovibrionales; family UBA1609; genus JACOND01. Next base: position 4,624 of record JAPPIY010000146.1, on the reverse strand, counting down.
ACGCCAATTCCAGATAAACTTAAGGAATCTGGTATGATCATCTGATCCCAGTCAATAAAACTGGCTGAAACCAATCCCACAGCAAAAACAAGGGCTTCCAAAAGAAACCATTTCCAGCCAATCACTAAAAATAATCCAGCAAAAAGAAAAGACATTAAAGTTTCCACCGCAGAATACCTAAAAGAAAAAGGCTTTGAGCAGTTCGCGCAAGCCCCTCGCAAGATAAACCAAGATAAGATAGGAATATTTAAATAAACAGGAATAGCGCGCTGACAGTGAGGACAGTAGCTTTTCTTAAAAAGGCTGACAGGGGGGTCCTGCTGGAGTCTAAAAATCACCACATTGGCAAAGCTTCCAAAAAAAGAGCCATAGATAAAAAAAACAAGAGCCATAAACCATGAGGGAAGCAGTATGATTTTTTCAAACATTTAAACTCCTAAGTAAAACAAGTGTTTTCATTTTTCTATTAACAATAAAACTAAGCCCTAAATAAAGAGCTTATGAGCATTGTCCTCTGTTTTTAATCTAAAATCAAGAAATTAAGACACTGTATCAATTCTAAATCATTCCTTAAACAAACTTGAGAACTGAAAAGACTACCGAAGTTGATTCTGTCTCAAAGCCTCTGACAAAACAATAGCTGTAGCAACTGACACATTATAGCTGGCGTTTTTTTCTGTCTGAGGAATAGACAAAGCTTCATCACAAAGACTCTTTAAGCTTTTCCGAAGGCCTGCGCCCTCTCCTCCTAACAAAAAAACTTTAGGCCCTTTTAAGTTTTCAGCCCAAATTGTTTTAGAAGAATGAGAATCTAAAGCGTAAATCCAAAATTGCCTTTTTTTTAGCTCCTCTAAACATTGACGCAAATTGTCTTTTATAAAAATAGGAACATGCTCAAGGCCTCCGCTGGCTGCTTTAACAACAGAAGGAGTCAAGCCCACACTGTTTCTAGCAGAAATAAAAATACCTTCAACCCCCATAAGCCATGCCGTTCTGATAATAGCCCCAAAATTTTTAGGATCCTGCGCTCTGTCTAAAACCAAAATTGTCGCCCCTTCAGAAAAAGAAATTTTATCAAATTCAAAAGAATGCTCCAGCTCCAAATAAACCCCTTGATGTATTTCCCCCTTAGGATCGATCAAACGGTTTAATCTTTTAATAGACACTGTTTCCGGCTGTAAGTTTTTGGCCCGCGCTAAATCAACCAAAGCCTTTAAATAGGGGTTTTGATCCCAGTTTTGTTTCACATACATTTTCTTTAATTCTTGAGAGGTTCTGACTTTTAAAGCCTCTTTACAGGAATGAATCCCAATCACTTGACGAACAGACATATTATTTTTCTAAAAGCTGTGAGAGTTTTCTTAAAAAATCTTCAAGATTAGGATGAGTGATTAAACTCCGCCCCATAACTAAGGCGGAACTGCCAGCTTGCAAGGCTTTTAAAGGTGTCATAACTCTTTTTTGATCCCCCTTGCTATCCCCTTCGCAACGAATGCCGGGAGTGACCAAAAAAACATCAGGATATTTATCCCTCAAAGCTTTAGCCTCCCATGGAGAGCAGACAAGACCTTTTAAACCTGTTTTATAAACAGAATCAGCTAAATTAAAAACCACTTTTTCCGTTTCAGAGCTAGGAGAAGCGCTAGATAAAACTGTCACAAAAAGTATTTTAAAAAAGCGCTCTTGAGAAAGCTCGCATTCCAACTGATAAAGCAAATTAAGAGTCTCCTGCCCTACACCGGCATGAACCGTTACAAAGTCAGCTCCCGCTTGAAAAGCTGAGCGAACAGCCTCTACAGTGGATGATGGGATATCATAAAATTTAAAGTCTAAAAAAATCTGAGCGCTAGGCGCCAGCTGTTTTATATCCGCTATCAATTTTTTTCCATAGCTCAAGAACAGTCTGGGTCCAATTTTATAAGCCTGAACATAGTTTTGTGTGCTTTGAACAAGAGATAAAGCCTGATCCTTAGTTTCCAAATCAAGCGCTGAAAATATCGGCAATTTTTTCATATTCTCAACCTTGTTTGAACTTCTACTTCATCTGTCATGTCCGCGCAAGCGGAAATCCAGCTGAAAAACAAAAATTTCAAACTAGCGGTAGAAACAGAGGAATCTCTTTTATCTAATTGACGCTGAAAAATAACCTACTGAAATTATTTATAAATTATGGTTTTAAGGAGATAATCTTTGCAAAAAAAGCCGCTTAAAAGCATCAAAAGCCTGCAAATAAACTTGCAATAGCCCTACCGTTTGACCACAAAGCAACCTTTGATCACATTGTAGCTAAAGCCTGCCCTCACGCAAAGAGGGCCGAACTCGTTTTGTTGCAAGTTTATTTGCAGGCCTTTGAGTAAAAATCACAAATTTAAACAACAAAACAAACTTGCTCAGCGCCAAACCAGCTAAGTGGGTTTATTGCCCCAATCCACTTTGATAGGCTCTTTAATATGAATATCTCTTTGAGGAAAAGGAATCTGTATCCCCTCTTCTTTAAACAATCTATTAATTTCAAACCTCAATTCACTGGCCACTTTTTTTAAGTCTAAAGGGCGGGTCATGGCTATCCAATAGCACAATTCAAAATGCAAACCGCTGTCTCCAAAATCACTAAAAAAGACAATAGGGCTTTGATCTTTATTATAGGTTAAAATACTTTTGTGATCATGAGCTGTTTTTAAAAGAATCTCTTTCACTTTTTCAACAGGAGAGCCATAACTGACGCTCACTTTTAATGTAGAGCGAATGACCTTGTCAGATAAGGTCCAATTTAAAATATTATGCTCTAAAATGATGCTGTTGGGAACCAATATATGAGTGTTATCCAAAGATTTAATGGTTGTTGCGCGAAAACCAATATTTTCCACTATTCCTAAAAGCTTATCAACCTCAATTAAGTCCCCCACACGGATAGGATGCTCAGTAACTATCACAACTCCGCAGAGCAAATTGTTCATGATATTTTTAGCCCCAAAACCAACTCCCAAAGCTAAAGCGCCACCCACAAAAGTAAAGACTGTGAGGGGGACTTTGACAAAATACAAAGTCATCAGAAATAAAATAGAAAACAAAAAATAAAATAAAAACAGTTTAATTGTATAGCGGTGAGGGGTATCTATATCAAAATGAGTGAGGATTCGTTTATCAACTTGATAGACAAAAAATCGGATTCCTAAATAACCAACTATAATAAAAACAATGCCAAAAAGCAGATTTCCCACTGTAATGGGAGTTTTATCTATATTAAAAAGAGCATAATTCCAAAAGGTGGGAAATTGAATTAAAATAAATTCAAAAAAAGCCCGAGCCTTTTCAAAAAACTCTTCTTTGTTCCATGACATATTTCCAAACAAGAACATGTGTCTCCTTTGTCTATTGATCTCGTTTGAATTTTTCCCTCTTATCTATTCCATCTTTCCCCAAAAAACAAAACTCCCGCAAAACTTGTCCCCGCGAAAGCCTGCCCTTGTGGAAACAGGGACAGAAACACAGTCATTCCCGCGAAAGCCTGTCCTCGTGGAAACGGGGGCGGGAATCTCCAGAATAAATTTCAAAACAGGATCAGCCTATCTTACTTTATATCTAATTTCAGATTCCTTAATAAGCAAGTCCAGTTTTTAAAAAAACCTCATTTTATCTTAACATTTCTTTGATTCAGAGGTAAAAAATAACTATGTTGTTAAAAAATTCACAAGCCAACTTTAAAGAAGTGATAGAAATAGCTAAACAAAAACAAGAAAAAAGCCTCTTTGTATTTGATATGGATTCCACCCTCTTTTGTATGAAATACAGAACACAGGCTCTAATTGACAGTTGCCTTGAAAATACCGCTTTTTGTGAAAAATTTAAGCTGTATTTAGAAAAAATAAAAGAAATTCAAGTGACAGAAACCGACTGGTCTATTCCTGAAATTATGAGCCGTTACGGCTTTCACCTAGAAGAGGAAATTGTTACAGCCGTCTATAAAATTTGGAGAAAAGGCTTTTTTTCAAATAATTACCTTTATTTAGACCGCCCTTATAAAGACTGTGTCAATTTTGTTCAATATATCTCACAGTTAAAAGCTCAAGTGTATTACTTAACGGCTAGAAACTATAACACAATGTATGAAGGAACTGTCCAATCTTTAAAACAGTGGAATTTTCCGTTAAAACAGGAATCCTGCCTTATAATGAAAAAAGATTCTAGCAGAAATGATGCTGATTATAAAACAGATCACTTACAAAGTTTTTCTAAAAAGTTTGATACAATTTTATTTTTTGAAAATGAGCCTGTTATTTTAAATAAAGTGGCTCAACAGCTTCCTCAAATCCACTTATTTTGGATGAATAGCGCTCATTCTCGGCAGGAAAGCCCGCCTAAAACCGCTTTGGCGCTCAATATGAAATACTCTTTTGAATGACAAAACAAAAAACAAATTGAGTTGATTTACCAATAATTTTAGAAGACTTTTTTAGAATCTAAAAATTTAACGGCTGTTTTCCCGCCGTATTCTCTCCTGCTCGTCATGATATTCCTGCCAAGAGTTATATGGTTTTCTTGTTTTTGGATTTGTTGGAATTGTTGTAAAAAAATTTTTCCAAAATGATTTCTTACTCTTCAGGCTTCCTGCATCTGTTCCTGT
>JAPPIY010000096.1 GCA_026914095.1 Oligoflexia bacterium | reverse complement strand
TTGCGGGGGCGGGAGGAGCCGCTCACCTGCCGGGAATGTTAGCTAGTTTGACTGTTTTACCCGTTATCGGCGTTCCTATCTCTTTAAAAAAGTTAAAGGGCTTGGATTCTCTTCTATCAGTTGTTCAAATGCCTAAAGGCGTTCCTGTTGCCACTGTAGCTATAGATAACAGTTACAATGCGGCTTTGCTGGCGATTCGCTTTTTAGCCTTGAAAGACAGCTCTTTAGAAAAAAAATTGAAAGCTTTTAACAAAAAACAAAAACAAAAATCTTTGAAATCCAATCAATTGCTAAAAAAACTCCTTTAATTTCTCAATTTTAAATAGGGACTGTTTTGTCTATTTAACTTATTTTATTGTTGTTTTGACTGAACAATTTTTGTTTTTTTTTAGAGTTGATTATTCCTAAGAACCTTTATATTATCGCCCTTATGAATAAAATCCTTATGCTTTTTGTTATTATTTCATTTTTTCACTCTCCTTTTCTTTTTTCCGATTCTTATAGGGTTCAAAATCAAAGTGAGGATTTAAGCTGGACGGATAAAACAACATCGGTTTTTGAAAGAGCTTTTGATTCTTCTAGAGGCTCTCCTCCTTTTTTTGATTCAGAAGAAGAGCTTATAACAAAAGCGGAGCGACTATGCGAAGTGAAAAAACGGCTTGTGTTTATACGCCAAGTTGTCTATCAGTCTGTGAAAGCCCCGCAGATAGAAAGACTGGATGAGGAGAGCCGGAGGCCTTTTGATGATTATGATTTGATAAGAGGCAAGCCGGCAGGAGCTATAGTGAAAATCAGAAAAAGCTATAGAGTTAGAAAAGAGGGCTTGGGAGACGCTGATTTGGATTTCGAGCCGGAAAAGCTTATGGAGGATTTTGATTTTGTTTTGTCATTAAAAATAAACGGTGAGCTATACAATGAAACTTTATGCTCCAAAGAGCTAGAAGAAGAGGTTGTGAATTACAAGGTGGATTTGTCAAGCAAAGAAAAGCCCGAAGAGGAGACTTTTACAGCAGAGCCGGCAAATTGCGCTTTCAACTGGAAGGATTTGGAAAATGGGCCTATTTATAAATTTATTCCCCTGCCAATGAAGCTAGGCGAGCCATTAGGCAAAAATACAGGTCCAGCGGAAGTGGAGATCTTATCCCAATTAAAGCCAAAAAACAGCCTTGATGATGAGTTTGTAAAAGCTTGTGAATCTTCTACAGATTTTCAGGCCAACATGTTGGATTCCAGAAGTTTTAAAATTCTTTTTACCGGGGTAGAAGGGCCTTATTGCGGCAAGAAAGATAAAAATGGGAATCCTGAGCGGGCCTATTCTACAACAGCATACAGTGATATTGAGGCCTATTTAAATTCAACAGAAATGAGAAAAGATTTTTATGATATGTTTCCTGTTTCAAACAGAAGGCCCTACAAACCAGAGATTGATTTACTGCAAGAGAACAATCAGCTTATCTTCCCTGTTGGAAGCTGTGAAAAGGGCAGTAAGGGCTATATTGCAGACGCCGCTCATCTCTCTCAAATGAGATTTGCTCATGGCGGAGATATAATATTTTATGTTGCTAAAGGAGAATATGCCGAATATCATAATTTTGGGGATATTATGGGAAAAGCGTTTACTACACTCCCTACAAGATACATTCCCACCCCTTTTGGAGACATCTTTTTTTCTTACAAGAGAAGGGAGGGTATAGGTCTTGTGTTAGCGGGTGATGAGGAAACGGGTACTTTTCTTCACGAGCTAGGTCATATTTTGGGACAGAAAAAAGAGCATTATGAAGAGTTGAATCCTTATTACTGCGCTCAATTCACTAGGAGGGGGAGGCTTCCGGGCAGGTCAGCTGAGGGTGATCTGACAGGCTCTTCCTGTTATAATTATAGAGTCACAGGGGGATTAGTGATGAAATCGGATGTTAGGCCCCGTCTGTCTGACAAACCCAGACGACAGGTTTGGAAGCTGTTAAATAATCAATTTAGTATTATGCATAATAATTCAACCATGAGAAAAACTGATACCTATCAACAATGGATAGACAGAGAGACCTATCAAAAAGCTTTAAGAACACTGGAAAATAAATTGATAATCCCTGAGGATTTTATAAAAAGGGTTAAAGAAGAGCAGCTTTATGAACAGTCCCACATTATAAAAATCAAGCAAAAGCTTGACAGTATAGCAGATTGCGATCTTGAGAAACGGCCTGTGGTTACATTTTCAGGAGTGTATAATAAAAAAGAGCCGGATAAAGCTCTCCGTTTAACTGATATTTCTGTTAGGGCTTATGCTGTAGAGGGGACCGGCAATCCATTTTCTTTTGCTAAGTTTTCCATAGGTCCAAAAAAAGAAGAGACAGATCATATCAGGATTCAATTGAGGAGAAGGGGGAAACTGGAGGAGGAGCTTGTTTTTCCTAGAAAGTTTTATATAGAGACTTTCTATCAGGATCGGCATGTGGAAAGGGAAGAAGCGGATAGCTTTCCTTTATTTGCTGATTTTTCCCTTTCTTGTGACTCTTTCCTTGATAAAGGCTATACAATATCAGTTAAAGAAAGCTATAGGGAAGACGGCAGACAAACAGAAAATATACTGATAGACTCCCTGCCTGTAAAATGGGAGCATAAATTATAGAAATTTGACGATTTTACATACAATAATATTAAATTGATAAAGAGGATGTAATGAAAATAAATGTATTGTTTCTTTTTTTAAGTGTATTTTGTTTATCCTGCGATCCCTTTAGAGGTCAGTCTGAGATAGTCCCTTATCCTCTGCCTAACTTTCACCAAGCCGTTCAAGACGACAATATGGAGGAGGCGAAGAGATTTTTGTCTGCCAAAACATGTGACTCTGAGGAGTTTAAAAATAAAAATTTAAATTACTTAGCAGAAAATGCAATATGCTCTAATGTAAATTTTAAAATCGCAAGTAGAGGATGGGACAACGAAAGAACCGCTATATTTTATGTGAAGTCCTTGGAGATGGCTGAGTTTCTTGTCAGTCAGGGAGCAGTTGTCAAAATTCAAGATAAAAGAGGATATACCCCTCTTCATTTTGCGCATAATCCCGACATAGCCAAGTTTTTTCTGGATCAAGGCTTAGATATAGAAGCCCCAAGTAATAACGGTTACACTCCCTTGTATAAAGCGATTGTAGATAACAGAATTGAGACTGCCCGGTTTTTATTTGAGCGTGGGGCAAATCCCTACGCTGACACGGGTTTTAAAACCCCTCTTGAGGAGGCTCAATCCGAATCCAGCTGGTTAACTTTTAAACTGAACCGCCTCATAAAAGATTTTAAGTCTTACACTCCCCCTAAAACCAATCCATCCGAAACTTCACCTAACACCGATTCATCTGACATTTCACCCACTGACGATCTATCTGACATTGCAAAGAAAGAAACAACAGGAGATAATTAAAGCGGAAGTTATAGAAATTGGACAAATTAATGAAAGACATTAAATTGATAAAAGGGATATAGTGAAGCTAAAATTAGGGTTTATCTTTTTGAATCTATTTTTTTTGTCCTGTGATCCTTGTAAAATGGAAGGAAATTTTTGTGAGAATTCTCTTCCTCTTTTTTCTTTTCACCAAGCCGTCCAAGACGATAATATGGAAGAGGTAAAAAGATTTCTCTCTGCTAAGAGCTGTGATTCTGAGGAGTTTGGATTTAAGGGACAAGAATACTTGGTGATAGAAGATGAAGCCTGCTCTGTTGCAAATTGCAAAAGAACTGTTAAAAGCCGAGCGCCGCTGGTGGAAGATACAATATGCTCTGATGTGAATATTAGAAGCCCATGGAGAGGGAGACGCCGCAGAACCGCTATATTTTATGTGAAGTCCTTGGAGATGGCTGAGTTTCTTGTCAGTCAGGGAGCAGTTGTCAAAATTCAAGATAAAAGAGGATATACCCCTCTTCATTTTGCGCATAATCCCGACATAGCCAAGTTTTTTCTGGATCAAGGCTTAGATATAGAAGCCCCAAGTAATAACGGTTACACTCCCTTGTATAAAGCGATTGTAGATAACAGAATTGAGACTGCCCGGTTTTTATTTGAGCGTGGGGCAAATCCCTACGCTGACACGGGTTTTAAAACCCCTCTTGAGGAGGCTCAATCCGAATCCAGCTGGTTAACTTTTAAACTGAACCGCCTCATAAAAGATTTTAAGTCTTACACTCCCCCTAAAACCAATCCATCCGAAACTTCACCTAACACCGATTCATCTGACATTTCACCCACTGACGATCTATCTGACATTGCAAAGGAAGAAACAACAGGAGATAATTAAACAGCTTAAAACTCAAAAAGGATTGATATAAGAATTTTCTTTTTCAGGAAAACGAGAAGGTAAAAAATGACTCCCTTAATGAATCAATATTATCAAATAAAGAACCAACACAAAGATAAAATTGTTTTTTTCAGAATGGGGGATTTTTTTGAGATGTTTGATAAAGACGCGGAAATTGCGGCCCCTATTTTAAATATTGCTTTAACTTGCAGAAATAAAAAAGCGGGGATGAAAACAAAGATGTGCGGAGTCCCTCACCACAGCATTTCAGGCCCCATCTCTAAACTGCTGGCAGAAGGCTTGCATGTGGCAATATGTGATCAAATAGAATCGGCTAACAGCTCTTCAGGATTAGTGAAAAGAGCCGTCACAAGAGTTTTAAGCCCTGGTATGGTTTACGATTTAGACACTTTGGACAGCTTAATAGCTAATTATCTGGGAGCTTTTGATAAAAATCATATTAGTTTTTTAGATCTTTCAACTGGCTCCGCATTTTATTATGAATTTTCTAATTTAACTGAATTTTTCAAACTGCTTGAGCAGTTTCAGCCCAAAGAGCTGGTTCTCACTTCTCATCAAAAAGAAAAAGTGTCTCTATCGGCTTTTTCTTTTTTGAATCTCACTGTTTTTGATAGAGCTTTTTCTAAAGACAGCCTGTCTTCCTATCAATGGCTTGAAAAATACAGCTCTTATCCCAAAAGCGCTCAAAGACTCATTTATTACATTTATTGTATGCAGGGTGAAGAGAGTTTAAAAGTTTTAAACTCTTTTGAAAAAAGGAATTTAAATCAAGAAATGTATTACTCCAGTCAGCTGTATTCTCATCTTGAAGTTTTTAAAAATTATGAAGGCTCAACTAAAGACACCTTATTTTCTGCTGTCAATCGGACAAAAACAGCCAACGGCGCGAGGCTTTTAAAAAGGCGTCTGAAAAGCCCTTTGATTGACCAGCGGGAAATAGAGAAACGATGGGATCAAATTGATTGGTGGGTTTCAAAGCCTGAGCTACTGTCTCCTGTTCGCAAAGTTTTAGCCCAGCAGGGAGATGGAGAGAGGAAATTAGGAAAAATAGCTCAAGCTAACTGCAATGCGAAAGATATTTTGGCTTTAGCAATTTGGCTGGATTTGGGTTTTGAAATAGAAGAGCTAGTCCAAAAAGAGTCCTATCCTTTGAATAAAGAAGAGCTCCAAACGGTTTATTTATTAAAGGATAAAATCAAGCATATTATATCCCCCCATTGCCCTCCTAATTTAAAAGAGGGGGGCTTAATTAACAAAGGAGTGAATCCACAACTGGATGAATGGATCACTCTAGCCAAAGACTCACAGTCTCTTTTATTGAAAATGGAGCAAAGGGAGCAAAAAAATTTAAACATCCCTTCCTTAAAAATTCGCTATAATTCTGTGTTTGGCTATTATATAGAAGTGCGTAAAATATACAGCTCAAAAGTTCCTGAGCATTACAAAAGAAAACAAACTTTAGTCCAGGCGGAGCGCTACACCACAGAAGAGCTTTACCAATTAGAGCAAAAAATTTTATCCGCCCGATCAAAGCAAATTGAGCAAGAACAGGAGATCTTTAAAGATTTGAGGGCGGAAATTTTAGAATCTCTGAGCCTCTTGTTTAAATACTGCGCCCGCTGGACAACAATGGATCTCTATAGCTCTTTAGCTTTTCTAGCTATTGAGAATAAATATATCCGTCCGGTTTTTGCCAATCATTTTAAATTAAAAGCCAGCCGACACCCTGTTTTAGAGCAAAAAAGCTTTCATGAGTTTGTTCCCAATACAATAAATTTACCGGCTAATCAGACTGTTATTTTAACAGGCCCTAACATGGCCGGCAAAAGCACTCTAATGCGGCAGTTCGCTCTGACAGTGTTATTAGCTCAAAGCGCTTGTTTTGTTCCTGCGGATCAAGCGGAAATTCCTCTCTTCCATAAAATGTTCACTCGTATGGGAGCCAGTGACTTTTTATCAAAAGGCTTATCTACTTTTATGGTGGAAATGAAAGAAACGGCTGAAATTTTAGAAAAAGCGGACAGCAAAAGCTTTATTATTTTGGATGAATTGGGCCGGGGAACAGCCACTTTTGACGGCATGAGTCTAGCTCAGTCTATTTTAGAGTTTTTAACAGCCGAGAAACAAGCTTTGCTGTTTTCAGCCACCCATTATCAAGAATTGACTCAGCTTGCCGATAAATATCCTTCCATAAAAAATGCTGAAATGGCTATTCGTGAAGAAAAGGAAGGCATTCGCTTTCTCTATCTTTTGCAGGAAGGCTCTGCTAAAAAATCTTATGGAATACCTGTGGCGCGTTTAGCGGGAATACCTGTCTCTATTTTAAAAAGAGCGGAAGAGCTACTGCAGGAGCATGAATCCAAATCCTTCAACCGGCAAAAAACTTCTAAAACTAAAGACGAAAGCAAAAATGAAATGAGATTACAAAAAAATGCGGAAAATTTGCCATTTCAATCTCTTATGAAAGAAATATTAGAGTATCCTTTAATGACTCAAAGCCCAATAG
>JAPPIY010000168.1 GCA_026914095.1 Oligoflexia bacterium | reverse complement strand
CTTAGAGATTTCCCTTTAAGACCAAATTTATAACTATAGAAACAAGAGACTTTTTTATAAATAAAGAGCCTTCAGATGATCTGAAGGCTCTTTTTAGTGAGTTAAGCCTATAATTCCCGGTATCAGTCCTTCCCGCGAAAGCGGGAATCCAGCTGAAAACCCGAATTTTCAAACAAGATCCGTATACTTAAAATTATTGATTTTTTCATGTTACTTTCTATTTACAACCTCACTGCAACACGATTATTTGCTTCAGTCATGTATATAATTCCCAAAATTTTTTAGATATTTAAAGAAATTTCAAGCTAAAATGGACTTTTTTGGTTATCTGGAATTTTTTTAAGGAAGAATCAATTTAACAGCTAATTTTTCTTGTTCAGGTTTGGTTCTTATGTTATTTATAACGGCTTTGAGGAGATAAAAGAATATGGAGCGAAAACCTATAACAGCAGAAGGCAAAAGAAGACTGGACAAGCTTTTAAAACGACTCATACAGGAAGAGCGGCCTAAGGTGATACAAGCTATTAAGGAGGCAAGAGCTCATGGAGACTTGAGTGAAAATGCGGATTATGACGCCGCCAAAGAACAGCAAGCTTTATTAGAAAGCCGCATTGCGGATTTAAGCGCTAAATTATCTATGGCTCAGGTGGTGAATACTTCTAAAAGCTCTTCTGATAAAATTATGTTTGGCGCTTATGTTCAACTCAGGGATTTAGATAATGAAGAAAAAGTGGCTTATCAAATTGTAGGGGAGGAAGAAGCTGATATCTCTCAAGGCCGCTTGTCAATAGGCTCTCCTTTAGCTAAAAAAATGATTGGGCTTAAAAAAGAAGACAGCTTTCTACTGCAAACCCCTAAAGGGGAGAGAGAGTATGAAGTGTTAGATTTTTATTTTAAGTGATGAAAAAACAACTTGTTTAATAAAAGCAGTCTTTTTGCAAAAGCTCTTCCAAAGCTTGATTTGCCAGTGGTTTTTTATTTGTTAATTTTTCTAAAAGAGATTGAGGCTGTTTTAGACTGATTTTATAAACATTATGAGTCTTTATTTTCTCTAAAATATAATCATCAGAGCATTGTAATTTATCCACGAGGCCTTTTTGTAAGGCTGTTTCAGCTAACCAGGCTTCTCCTGTTGCGACTTCCTCTAAGTCAATCTTTCTATATTTTTGGACAAAATTTTTAAATTGCTGATGCACAAGCTCTAATTGCTCCTGTAGTTTTTCTCTTTTTTCTGGTGTAATTTGACCTAAAGGAGTGACTGTTCTTTTGTATTTCCCCGCTGTAAACTCTTCATAAGAAATATTGTGTTTCTTTAAAAATTCATAGATGTTGGGCAAACCCAATAAAACTCCAATAGAGCCGACAAAAGCAAAAGGCGAGGCTAAAATTTCATTGCCAACACAAGCCATTAGGTAGCCCCCGCTCCCAGCCATTTTATCTACACACACAGTCAGAGGGATTTTATTTTGCCTCAGCCTCTGCAATTGGTTGGCGGCTAAGCCATAGTGGGAAACAGAGCCTCCGCGGCTTTCTAAAAGGAGAGCCACTTCATCTTTTGGCTGAGCTATATTTAATATTATAGAAATTTCCTCTCTTAAGTTTTTCACTTGAGAAGCCATAATATCTCCTTCAAAGGAGAGGACAAATAAAGAAGAGTCTTTGTTTTTTTCTGTAGGTTTTTTTTCTTCTGCGCTTTCTTTGGAATTGTCTTTTTTAAAGAAGTTTTTCCAGAAAGAGTCTTGATTGATGGATTCTTTCAAATAGTTTTTGAATTCTTTTTTTTCCATTGTTTTTTGATGAAATTGATGGGTGTATTTCTCATATTGTTTTTTTAAATTTTCTATTTTAAGTTTTTTCTTATCTGATTTTTCTGAAGGGCGAATTCTTTTTATAATCAAAACGCACAAAGCAAATGAAATTACAACAATAAGGGCTTTTAACCCAAATTCCGCCACATCTGCCAGTGACTTAAGAATCCATAAGGAAGAGCTGATTAGTTTTTCCATAACATTGTGTTTTTATAAGGGCTAAGTTTAAAAAGCAAGCTTTTCTTTTTGAAAGTGAATGCTTTTTTCAAAAAAGCAACCGTATATACCAATCGGATTTGAATCGTGAATTTTTTTGAAAATTCAGCAGGCTGTTCCCAGCAGACTGAACTCCCGCGAAAGCGGTCGCGGGAATCCAACTGAAACCGGAAAATTCAAACCCGATCCGTATATCTGTTTGAAAATCAGGTTTTAAATTCTCAGGTTCTTTCTTCAAAAACTTATAAATGAAAGGCTTAAAACGAGTTCGGCTTTGACCACAATGCGACTAAAAGTCGCTTTGTGGCAAAACGCATGTCTGAGATTTTAAGCCTTTCATTTATAAGTTTTTGAAGAATGCGCAACGCTGAAAATTCAAACAGGATCAGTATATACCGAGTTTTCAGTTCAATAGAAGAGCTAATCATTTAATCTGTCAGAGTGTATTTTTTTATTTCCCACTCACTTCCCTGAACTGTGTCTCTCACTTCAATTCCTATTTGATCTAGCTCTTTCCTCAATTGATCCGCTCTTTTAAAGTCCTTATTTTTTCTGGCTAAAGCTCTTTCTTCCACCTTTTTTTGAACAGCCTCTCTGCTCAGATTTTTTTGCTCTAAAAGCTTATCTTCTAAATTTTTTAAGAAAGAGCTTGGCTCTTCTTGAAATAAAGAGAGAGCTTGTCCATACTTTTTGAAGAAAGAAAGATATTTTTTAGCAGAACTGGCTTTTTTCTGCAAAGGCAACTGCTTGTCTTCAATCTGTTTTTGAAAACGGTTTAAAAGTGAGAAGAAAATGGAAAAAGCTTTAGGAGTGGCAAAATCATCATTAAAAGCGGTTTGTATCTCTTCTTCTGCCTGTAGAACCTCTTTTTCAAAATAAGAGCTTTCGTTGCAGTCCATGATCAGCTGTTTTGCTTTGGCTAAGCTGGAGTAAATTTTAGATAGAGAAATTAAAGCTTGCTGTAATGTTTTTTTTGAAAATTGCAGAGGAGAGCGATAGTGGACAGATAAAATTAAAAATTTAAACAATTCACCGGGATATTGAGTTAAAAACTCTCTCATTGTTATCATATTTCCTAAGGATTTTGACATCTTATCCCCTTCTGTTGCAATCATATTGTTGTGCATCCAAAATTGAGCGTATTTTTTGTTTGTAACAGCTGTAGATTGAGCGATTTCATTTTCATGATGAGGAAAAATCAAATCGGATCCGCCGGCATGAATGTCAATTTCTTCCCCTAGAAATTTGTGTATCATGGCTGTGCATTCAATATGCCACCCGGGCCTTCCTTTTCCCCAGGGGCTTTTAAAGAACCAAGCCTCTCCTGGTTTTGTTTTTTTCCATAAGGCAAAGTCTAAAGGATTCTTTTTTCGCTCATCCACTTCAATTCGAGCGCCAATCAGCAAATCCTCTGTTTTTCTCCCGCTTAAATAGCCATAGCCTTTAAAAGAAGTAACAGAATAAAAAACATCCCCTTCTATTTCATAAGCTTTTTTTTCTTTTAGGAGCCTTTTAATCAGTTTAATAATCTCTGGCAGCGCTTCAGTGGCTCTTGGATTAGCGGTATGAGGAGTCAGTTTTAAGGAGTTATAGTCTTTTTTAAATTCTTTGATATATTTTTCGGCTAGCTGTTGAGGGCTGATTTTTTCAGATTGAGAGCGGTTTAAAATTTTATCATCAATATCAGTAAAGTTATAGATATACTCCACTTTATAATTTAGAAACTCCAGCCAGTTGCGGACGAAATTAAAAAAAACAGCCCCTCTAAAATTGCCAATATGAAGGTAATCATACACTGTGGGGCCGCAACAGTACATTTTCACTCGATTTGGGTGTAAGGAGGTAAAATCTCTTTTCTGTTTAATAGCCGTATCATAAATTTTTAAATGTTGGCTTAACATCGCTTACTCGTCTCCGTCATTTCCAATGGCCTCTACAGGACAGGCTGATAAAGCTTCTTCACAGGCTGACTTTTCCTCTTCTGTTTGAGGCTGTTTGCAAACATAAGCATAGCCTTCTTCTTCATTGATTTTGAAGTGATTTTCAGCGGATAACAGGCAGGCGTCACAGTTGATACACTCCTTATCCACATAGTAAGCCCCTGGGACATTTTCTTTATATTTGTTATTTTTATCAGCCATTGATATAAAAATTTAACATGATTTTTATTTGTTGTGTAGTGGTTTGATAAACTGAAATCCTGTAGATTGACAATCATTCAAAAGCTTTCTAAATTTTTATAAATGCTTTGAATGGAGCTTTCATTTAAATCAATATTAAAAACAGCAAATAGGCTGTTGTCTTTAAAAGAAAATAAGCTGTGGGACAGGTTGGTGTTGAGGCAATAAAATTGCTCTAGTTTTAAAGAGATTTTTTGCTCATCTAAGATAAACACATAATGGTTTGCGCTGGTGATGGAAAAAAAGAGACGAAAAGAGCCGTTGTCACCATCTCTATGCGGAGGAAAAAATCCGCCTTTGTCTAATTTTAAGATATGAGAGCGTCCTATAGAGCCTTCAAAGGGCTTTAAAGCCGTTTGAAGAGTTTGAGAGGACTTAAAAAAGGGAGTAGGCTCTCTAAAGTCCGATTCATTATAGTGGGTGTTATGAATTTGATTGTATTCAAATAAAGAGTCTAAATCAGGTGATCCAGAAAAACCGCCATCATGGCTGGTGAGGCTTAAAGCCAATCTGTTATAGCCTTTTTTTCTAGGATTATAAGGTTTGAAGCGCTCTTTATAGCGGGAGATGTCCTTTTCTAATTCTTTTGAATCGACATAAATATTTAAAGGGATGATATTTCCTAAAGAAAACAGCGTATAATGTAAATTCATTAGCCTCTAAATTTTAAGTTGATGAATCTATAATACTATAAAGGAAGTTATTTGGCAAATCTTTAGGCAGAAAAGCGAGGGTTAAAAAAATAGAAACCTGACAAGCTGAATTAAAAAAATCCAGCCATCTTTAAAAGGCTGAAGTTTAGACTGTCCTAATCTGTCTCTATAAGAAATCTCTTTCACCTGAAAAGGGATTTTATGCCGGACACAGTGGCTGGTAAGAGCTAGCGCAAAGCTCAGATCTTTTGGAAGTTTATAAAGGACGGAGTCAAAACTGGATTTTTTAAAGAGACGAAAGCCGCTACAGGGGTCAGGAATTTTTTTGAAAGATAAAATTAAAAAAGCCAGTTGATAGAGCTGATTCCCTAATTTTCGGACAAAAGAAATTTGACTGTTTTTGTTCAAGCGATCGCCCCAGGCCATAGTTAAATTTTGATCATGAGCTAAATCAATTAAAAGTGAGAGCTCCTTGGGATCGCAAGTGTTGTCTAAATCACAAAAAGCCAACCAATCTCCTTGAGCTTGCTGGAAAGCTTTTTGTAAGGCAGAGCCATAACCTTCTTGTTTAGCCAGAGATAATATTTTTATCTCTTTCTCATATTTTTTTAATTTTAACAGAGAAGAATCAGTGGAGGCGTCATTGATGACAATAATTTCCAGATTCTTAATCTGTTTTTTTTCAATAAGCTCTTGCTTGACTTTCAGGGCTTCGGGAATGACTAAAGGAATGGCTTGCTCTTCGTTATGACAGGGAAAAATTAAACTAATAAACATCACCCTTTATGTTGAGCTTTTTATTTTGAGCCTGTCAACAATTAGGTCTTATTTATACCCTTCCTTTGGCCTGTGTCCCTGATTTTTTTGTTCCATTGGTATAATCCCGAATTTTCAAACGGGAATCACTATGATAATAAAAAAAGTGTAAGGAGAGACAGAATTCTCTGTATTTTTGAAAAAACTTTACAATGGAAATTTTTTGTGATAGGTGTCTTTTCATCTTAAATTTGAAGATATTAACTCGGATAAATGATTTTTTGGAGTGAGATGATATGAAAAGCTTAGGGTTCTTTTTGATATTTTTTTCCCTTGTTTCATTCTCTGTGTATTCCAAAGCTTTGCCTAAAAATCTGAAAGCGGATGCTGTTTATTTAATGGAGGCTCTAGACAAGGGAGAAGTGGAAGCCTACGAAAAGCGAAGAAATGCTATAAACTATAGGGATGTGGTAAGAGTTTTAAAGTTCATTAATAACGATGGAGACAATATACTTCATTTTCTGGTCCGGTTGGAGCGGTTTGAAAGTTTAAGTCAAGATCCTAATCTTGATCATTTTTTGTTTAAAGAAATACAATGGATCTTTGATGCGCTACATTCCTGGCAGTTTATAGGGTTGATGACAAAGAAGAATAAACAAGGGATTTCTCCCGCGCAGTCAGCGGCGTTTTCAATGTTAGAATCTCAGGAAGCGGGTTGGAAAACTAACTTGTCAAAACCTTTTTCAGATTGAGTTTTCCAATTTTAGTTAGAGATTCCCGCTTGCGCTAGAGAGAAGGTCAGATATTTTATTCATTCCCATATTTATTGTCTAAGCAGGTGCATCATCTCGCTATAACTATGACCTTTGTTAAGCCTTTGTGATCTTAATCTTTGATCACCATTGAATATGAAAAAATTTAGATTTATAGGTTCACAGTAGTCACCAGCCTTTTGACATGGAGCAACACAGTAACCGTTTATTTCCACTCCATACATTGTGTGAAAAGAAGTGCCGTCCCAGAACTGGTCACAAGTTTTCGCGCATTTAAAGCCAATCCAAACTTCTCCGCTGGGGCAGGGCTTAAAAGAGACTCGAGTCCCATTTTCATCATAGCCTGTGACTGTTTCAGCAAAGGATCGGATGCGTTTCTCCCATTTTGCTGAAACTGCTGCACAGTTGATAAACTTACAATAATTACTATGCTCTAAAAAAACCCCTAGACTTGGAAAAAAAGCCCCAATAAAGCTCGAACTCGAGGTGATACATTTTGCTTTTACTTTGAATCCGTGCACAGTATAAG